>NZ_JBFUHM010000073.1:0-15812 GCF_056402395.1 Peribacillus sp. P4_B1 | reverse complement strand
GGCTATCGCGAGTATAAATCACCCAAACAAACTTGTGCGACATACTCATTTTTATCTCAGTGTACAGAAAGCAAAGACCATCAAAAAGTGGTGACACGGCATATTTGGCAAACCCATGTGGAAGAAGCAGATCATCTGCGTCATCATCAAGATGTAAAAACTATATATGCGAAACGTAAAGAAACGATTGAGCGTGTATTCGCAGATGCAAAAGAAAAGCATGGTATGCGTTGGACAACTTTAAGGGGACTTAAAAATTGTCGATGCAGGCGATGCTTACTTTCGCTGCCATTAATTTAAAGAAGATGGCCAATTGGACATGGCGAGGTCCAAAAATGGCCTAACATAGTGGGCTCGTAGAGCCCCAATCTCTTACCTTCAGGCAAAAATTCAAAGGGAATCTCAAAAAGGGGTTCGGAATTTTTTAATTCCGAACCCCTTTTGTCTACAAACTGAAACCGGCTTAATAAGCCGGTTTCTCTTAAAAATATTTCTTCTTCCAAAAAATGAATGCCGTCGTCCCCGCTAAAGTGATGGCAATTAATAATGTAAAGATGAAAGCAAACTGATTATGTTCAAATGGCAGTTCCACATTCATTCCGTAAAAACTTGCCACCATCGTCGGAAGCGTTAAAATAATTGTCACTGAGGTTAGAAACTTCATGGCATTATTGACATTATTCGAAATAATCGAAGCGAATGCATCCATCATCCCGCTAAGAATCGAGAGATACACTTCTGCCATTTCGATTGCCTGTGCATTTTCGATGATTACGTCCTCAAGCAATTCTTTATCTTCTTCATACATTTTCAAATAATTAAAACGGAGGATCTTATCAAGTACTACCCGATTGGATTTCAATGATGTAGTAAAATAAACCAGGCTTTTTTCCAAAGCCAAAAAAGTATATAGTTCTTTATTTTTCATTGACTGATGCAATTCACGTTCCGCTTCATTAGTCATCTTGTTAATCTGTTTAAGGTACCGTAAATAATAGGATGAAATTTCAAATAATATTTGTAAAGCAAACCTTGTTTTCTTATTGGTGAAAAATCCTTTAATCTTATTGTTTTTGAAATTCGCTAAAATTGGGGTTTCTTTCAAAGATACTGTAATAAAACAGTCTTTGGTAAAGATCATCCCTATGGGAATCGTTTCAAAGATGGGTAAATCGGCTTCGTCCCGAGTCAAATATGGGAAGTCGACAATAATTAAAACATTATCATCTTCTTTTTCTATGCGGGGCCTTTCCTCATCGTCCAGCGGATCTTTCATGAAATTAATCGGTAACTTCAAAGTCGTGCATATATAATCTATTTCGGCCTCTGTCGGCGCGACAATATTCACCCAGGAACCTTTTGTCATTTCCTCGATATTGTTTAGGTGCCGGTTTTCATTCGTCTTGTAGATTTCAATCATTTGATGACCTCCTCTTCTATAGAGAAAGCCTTATTTACCTTCTTCGAGCAGATACTCAGGGAGAATAACAGTCTCGACTTCTAGCATCATATTGGCTTCCTCTTGCTTACTGGGTTCAGGATCATAAGAACTGCTGCTCACTCGTATCCACTTCCTTTCGATTCTTTAATCTTAATCCTTATTCTTTTAAAGCACAATAACGAATTTACCACCTTGAACACCCTGTTTAAAATTCGCAATCATCTGAATTTAACGATTTAAAAAAAGATCAAATAAAGCCATAAAAAATCGCTTGGAATCTCCAAGCGATTTTTTATTACGTTATCCATGCTTAGCATTATTATAATAGTGAACACCATACATGGCGCCTTCATCTACCATTTTATTATCTTCATGATCATATGGATCGGGGTGACCTGCCTTTTCAATTACAGGATCCAGCTCTGAAGCCTTCCTATTCCAAAAACTTAATGTTTTATCTTTTGCACTGGACCACATGTCCTTCACTTTTCCTCTGTTCGTTTTATTTGAAAAAAATGAGACTCCGGCAACTCCGACTCCTAGTAATACTACGTTTCTTCCTAATGCCATCATTACCTTCCCCCTTATTATTGGATTAATATATATATACCCAATGCCCGTTGATGTAAACCTTTATTTATATGGAGGCTTTTGATAAAAGAAATTAGGTTTCATTATTTCATTGTTATACGGCTGATGAAATACGTGTGTCGTAGCTGGAGACACCGGTGGAATTAACCAGGTCCAGTCACCCGTTACTTTTCGGTCACATGAAGTTTCCTTTTCTTCGAATTTCTTGAATTGTTTTGCTGCCGTATGGTGATCAACAATGCTGACCCCATGTTTTTTAAACGAATGAAGGACTGCATCATTCAGTTCGATCAAGGCTCGATCTTTCCATAAATTTGAATCACGTTTAATATCCAAGCCCATCCTCTCCCCTATTGCTGGAAGCATATTGTAGCGATCTTCATCAGCAAGGTTTCTGCCGCCAATCTCCGTTCCCATGTACCACCCATTAAATGGTGCAGCTGAATAAGTAATACCGCCAATTTCTAGCCTCATACCAGATATGATTGGAACTGCATACCATTTGATTTGAAGATCTTGAAACCATGTAAACTCAGGGTGGGTGATTGGAACTTCCTTAACTAGACTTTCAGGAATTTCATGAAATTCAGGGGTTTTTCCGTCCAACTGGACTACAAGGGGCAAAAGATCGAAAGGTCCAAATTTCCCTTCCCATCCTAATGCCATGCATTGCTTTGTGAATTCTATTGAACTTGAATCGCCAATTACACCATGCTCTGTCTCATATCCTGCATAACGAATAAGCTGATGATTCCAAATATCCACTTTTACATCATGATCTTTCTGTTTGAAAATTGTAATCAAAGGCCTGATGTTTCCATTATTCGTAGCGTATTCGATATGCTCAAAGAGAGCCGATACTATTTCTTCCTCGCTTTGAATCATCCTTTTATCAATCACCCTCAGCGACTCCCAAAAAAAGCGCCCGATGCATCGATTACTATTACGCCAAGCTAATTTAGCACCATAAACCAATTCTTCATATGTATGTTCATATCTGCCTGTTTCATTTATTTCCTTTTTGATTTGTTCGATCCTGCCATTTATGTCCTCTTTCGTTTTCAATAATTCCGGGTAACTTGTCCTGATAAAGGATACGGCCTCTTGAAGTAAATCACTCATTTTTCCCACGGATCCTTCCATTTGCAACTCTTTGACTTCAATAATAAAGTAACATATTTTTCATAGTATCTCTAAAGGAACACAGTTTTAAAAGAGCATTTCTTTTAAAATGTGGCAATTCTGAGGCGAAAATTTTATTCATGATACTTAAAGTAAGTTCATAAATTTCTTATACTATAACATCTCTAGTAACTAAATAATATTCGGTAAAGTTGTTACATAAGAGGTAAATGCATTATAATATAATAATAATGGGGTGATATGATGAATAATA
Organism: Peribacillus sp. P4_B1; assembly: GCF_056402395.1. NCBI lineage: Bacteria > Bacillati > Bacillota > Bacilli > Caryophanales > Bacillaceae > Peribacillus > Peribacillus sp. P4_B1. The sequence goes on along the minus strand of NZ_JBFUHM010000073.1, from coordinate 12,384 downwards.
CGACACTTTGTCCACGATTTGAAAAAGGAATGCAAATCTTGAGTAAACGCTGGACTGGATTGATTGTCAATCAATTGCTTAATGGCCCTCAACGGTTTTGTAATATTGAATCTGCCTTCCCGATCAGCGGCAGGATTCTTTCTGAACGTTTAAAGGACTTGGAAATTGAAGGTATTGTAAAAAGGGACGTATATCCAGAGACACCAGTCCGGATTGAATATTCTTTAACTGAAAAAGGCAAGGCCCTTGCACCGGTAATGAAAGAAATTCAAAACTGGGCACAAGAATGGCTCGAACCAATACAGAACCAATAGAATAGGCATTAGAAGAAATCGGGGAAAGTTCGCCAGCTGGCGGACTTTCCCTTTTTTTATATCTAGCATTTGTTTAGGTGCCTGCGACAAGTGGTATATTTTTTACAGTTAGAATAACACTAGGTTTATTCCAAAATTGTATGGGCGGTGTATTCATGAAGCAAGCAGATTGCATTATTGTTGGTGGTGGTATAGCTGGTATTCAGGCAGCCATTCAGCTCGGAAGATATAAACATGATATTATTGTCATTGATTCTGCTCAAGGCCGTTCTTCCATAGCCAAGGCTTACCATAACATTCTTGGATGGCCAGATGGGGTAAGCGGGCACCAATTAAGGACTCTGGGCAGACAGCACGCAGAAAAATTCAATGTTGAATTTTTGGAAGATACAGTGACATCTCTTGAAAAAAAGCGGGACAAGTTTTTTATCCACACAAAGAAGGGCATGGAATATCAAGCAAAAATGATTTTTCTAGGTACCGGTATTACCGATAACATCCCTCCAATCAAAAACATCTATACAACCCTTGGGACATCCACATATATATGCCCTGACTGTGATGGGTATGAGATCATGGATAAACAAACCGTGGTCCTTGGAGGCGGAAATGCAGGTGCAGGAATGGCCCTTACTTTATTATATTGGTCAAAGGATATCATTTACGTCAATCACTTGAAATCAAAAATTGATGAAAAGTATAGGGAAAAGTTAAAGGAAAATCAAATTCCCGTATTCGAAGAAGAAGTCGAAGAGGTTCTAGTAGATGCCAAACAGCAGTTAACCGCAATACAATTAGTATCTGGTAAAATAATTGAAGCCGAAAAGGCATTCACGGCGTTTAAAGGGAACAAACTTAATAATGGCCTCGCCTTACAACTAGGTGTACATGTAAACGAAAACAATCATGTCGTGATTCATCCCCGCACTAAAGAAACGAATATTAAAGGAGTTTGGGCCGGCGGTGACCTTGTTGCCCATTCCGAACAAGTCACTATTTCGATGGGGGATGGGACCCAAGCCGCGATTTGGATTCATAAGAGACTGTTGGGCCAGCCACTTCCTTATGATTAACACCTACGGGAATTTAAAAGGGCGACCTGTTCACCAGGCCGCCCTTTGCAATCGTATTTATAAAAATCTTCTGTGTAAGACTTCGTTTCACATCTAATCTACGTTCGCTTCCTACCTTTAAAAACTTTAACCAAAATGAGAATGACCGCGATGATAAGCAGGATATGTATAAAGCCTGCAGCCACTTTAAAGACTAAACCAAGAACCCATAATAATATTATTACGCCAATAATTGTCCAAAGCATTATAATCCCCCTTCCTTCCCTTCTCATAATGGATCTTTCTTAATGAGAAGTTTCCTCAGAATGTTTAACTTACATTTAAATTACCCTTATCTTTCTGCAACAAACCCTTTTGTGGGTAAACCAAAAAAATTACATAAAACTGTAAAATCTGTAAAAGATAATAATGAATGAGGAATCTTCCATATTGAAAACATTCACCATAAGGAAGGCCTTTCAAGTTTTTAAGGTTCTGCAGATCTTTTATAAGAAAAGGCAAAAACAAAAGAAGGAGTCGTTCATCCATGAAAAAGTTTTTAATCATCTGTTTAACAGCCTGTTCCCTATTCTTAGTTAACATGGATTACCCGTCTGCACATGAAACTAAAGCAAAACCGGAAAGTGTACAATTCACTGAGGTTCAAAAATCGGAAATCGCAAAGATACACAAGCAAATACTTGCGGACAAAAAGAAGTTGATCGAAAAATATGTTGAATATGGTGCGCTATCAAAAGAAGACGCCGATAAAATGTTTTCACATTTTGAAAAACATTATAAAATGATGGAAGAACATAATTTTCAAATATCGCCGCATCGCCCACATACAGGGCATACGCATAAGTAATTCTATGTTCTTTGCCTATATAGCATGATAATCCGTCCTGATAAAAGGCCGGATTTTTTCATTTCATTCTTTCTTGATAAATAAACACTACGCGTTTACCATTTACTAAAGGATTTATATTTCTCTTTAGCGAAATACATAACAATGAGAATGAAAGGGTGAAAAGGATGAACAAAATAGGTATAACAGCAAGAGACTTATTTCACTTGAAATCAGTAACCGATCCAAAGCTATCGCCGGATGGCAGCATGGCGGTGTATGTCCAAACCAGAATTGATGAAAAAACAGAAAAATACATTTCCAATCTGTTTATGTTCAGCCTGATTACGAATGAAACAAAGCAATGGACGTTTGGGGATAATCGTGATACATCACCTGCATGGTCCCCCGACGGAAAGCATATCGCCTTTATATCGGACAGATCTGGAAAAAAACAAGTGCACATTATTGGGAGCATTGGAGGGGAAGCACGCCAATTGACCCATTTCGTTAACGGTGTAACAAAACCTATATGGTCTCCTTGTTCCACCAAGTTGTTGCTTTCTACAGGGTTAAAAGAGGGGGAATGCCTCAATGCGGTTAAGGAAAATGATTTTTCCAAAGATGTTCATAGATATGACCGGATTAAGTATAAATGGGATGGGAGAGGCTATTTTGATCAGTTATTTCAGCAGCTTGTCATCGTGGAGATTTTAAATGACGAAGCCATATTGCTGACGGAAAATAATATTGATCATCACCCGAATGCGTGGTCCCCTGACGGTCAGCACATTGCATTCATAAGCGGGGATGCAGAAAAGAGTGATGATGAACTTTTTTCTGATATTTTCATCATGGAACTAGAAACGAATTCTTCACGTAAGTTAACGGATAGTACAGGTTTCTTTAAAGATCCGAAATGGTCTCCAAATGGTGAATACCTTTCATTCATTGGCCATTATAAAGAATTTGCCGGTGCCACCTTTTCAAATATCTGGTTATACTCCATATTCGATCAATCCATTCAGTGCTTAACCGATGGATGGGACGTCCAAATTGGGGATTCTGCAATCGGTGATTTCCAAGTCGGAGCAGTCGACCCTGGTATTTTATGGACAAACGATAGCCAAGGCTTTTACTTTTTAATAAGCGATTATGGAAATACTGGCGTATATTATGGTTCGATTGAAGGAGCCATGTATCCATCTATACTTGATCCGCAGCATATATACGGCCTGACTATAGATCCCGAAAGCCATCGTGCGGTCGTGGCCATTAGTACCCCCGTTCATCCCGGTGATCTCTTTGTTTATAACCTTACAAATGGGGATAAAGAACAAATTAGTTTTATTAATGAAGATTTTTTAAAGGATAAACATTTGCCCATGGCCGAACCCATTACTTTTCCATCTGTTGATGGACTTACCATACACGGCTGGATCATGAGACCGACCAATTTTAATGGAAATCAAAAATATCCACTCATTTTAGAAATCCATGGCGGTCCGCATATGATGTATGCCAATACCTATGTTCACGAATTTCAGACCTTGGCTAATGAAGGGTATACTATTTTGTTCACTAACCCACGTGGGAGTGTGGGTTATGGTCAGGACTTCGTAAATGCCTGCCGAGGGGATTATGGAGGCATGGATTATCAGGACTTAATGGCGGGCGTTGACCATGTTTTAGCGACGTATGATTTTATAGAGCATGAAAATTTGGGAGTATCCGGCGGCAGCTATGGCGGGTTCATGACAAATTGGATCATCGGTCATACCAACCGTTTCAAGGCCGCTGTTACTCAGCGCTGCATTAGTAACTGGATTAGCTTTTATGGCGTCAGCGACATTGGCTATTATTTTACTGAATGGGAAGTAGGCGGCGATATCGTTAACTCTGCTGAAAAATTGTGGCAGCACTCACCTTTAAAATATGTTTCCAATGTGAATACCCCTTTACTTTTACTTCACGGTGAAAAGGATTTCCGATGTCCCATTGAACAGAGCGAGCAATTTTTTGTCGCTTTAAAACGGCAAAAAAAAGAAGCGGTACTTGTTTCCTTCCCAGATGAGACTCATGAAGTATCCCGAAGCGGATCTCCAAAAATGCGTCTGCAACATGTAGAAGAAATAAAAGGATGGTTCAATAAATATTTTTAAAAACAAAACTCTGTTAGCCTTTCGCTAACAGAGTTTTTGTTTTTAATGTTGGATTTGATCTCTGTCCTCGGAAATTGAACTTAAAGCATTTCCCGCAATTGAATTTGTCTGATGATGCACAGCAAGATCACCCAACGCCACGACTCCGACCAGCTGGTCATTTTCAATTATAGGGAGCCTTCTGATTTGTTCATTCCCCATTAACTCCTCAGCTTCATCCACTGACATATCAGGGGTGCCTGTTACAAGATTCGTGGAAATAACATCGGTAATTCTAGTCGAATTCGGCTTTTTCTCGGCAACACAGCGGATAACGATATCCCTGTCTGTAATGACACCAATTAATTTGTTATTCTCCAATACAGGAATGACTCCAACATCATCATCCTTCATTTTGACTGCTGCTTCATATATATTATCTTCCACAGTGCAACAATCCACGTCTGTTGTCATAATATCTCTTAATGTAGTCACGGATATTACCTCCATTTTTCATTAGTTGCTTGTTTATTGTTGACTGCTCAAGAGAAATTATTCATCAAACCCTAACACATTTCATTCCACATATTTCCCATGATCCGGTTTAGCTAAAGAATCGAATTCCTTTGCCAACTTTGATAATCCCCTTTCCAATTCTTCCCCTTCAATAGGATACCCGTGCCCCGTTACTGCTACAGCAGGATTCAGACTATCCAATAACCTTACCGATTCCTTGGCAGACTCCCAATCGGTTGTCAAATACCGTGGCGGCCCTGCTATTTCTTTCTCCTGAGTGATGACCTTGTATAGTGAATCTTGCCTGACATTCACAAAAGCATCTCCAGCTATCAGACTTCGGTCACTTTCCCGAAATAGTGAAATATGTCCTTTTGAATGGCCCGGGGTGTGAACCCATTTCCAATCGCCAAGCTCGGGAACACTGTGATCATCAGGCAGGGGTTGAACTTTTTCATCCAGGTTGATTCCCTCATTCGGAAACATCCAAGAAATCTTAGCAACCATCCCCCCTTCGACAGTATAATCTGGCTCAGGATAATTTTCCTGTCCCGTTAAATAAGGCATTTCTTTAATGTGGGCATAAACAGGAGCTTCCCAATATTCCATTAACTCAATCAATGCACCAACATGATCGAAATGTCCATGTGTCAAAATGATGGCCGCAGGTGGATGATGTGGTCCGTATATTTCTTCGGCAGCTCTCTTTATCATCTCTGCTGAACGTGGCATTCCTGCATCTATCAATACCCATTTTTCATCTTTGGGGGACCCTATAAAAATTACATTAACGATTTGTACGGGCAGACAGTATATATCCTCTTTTACAATCTGAACATCTCCACTGGAAACTGAAGTCATTGGCAGAAATTTTTCATTCAAATGATTATCATCCATTATAGACCTCCTAATAAAACTTACTGTTTTTTTAAGGATACCCTGTAAAAGAAAATAAAAAACAACCTATAATTTATATAGGCTGTCTTTCAGTAAACATCCCTGCGTGTAAAAACTGTAAAAGAAATAAGTAAAGCAAGCACCCACCAAACGAGCAATGTAATGACGGAGGATAATAAGGTCATCCCTTCTATCGGAGGAGCCGTCCCGCTAATATAGGCGGTCAATTTCAAATTCACCATAAAAAAATATTTCGCTGACACCCATGATGAAACCATATTGTTCAATATAGCTCCGGAAATCAATGCAGCCAGCATAATGCCCATGCCTGCAGGGGTGCTTCGCACCAAAACCGAAAGCATGAAAGAAAGGGTACCTACCACTACTGCAACCAGCCAGACAAGCCCCAAATCCATCATAAGGAATTTCCATTGTTCCACTAGCCTTACTTGACTGACATCCACATCAGCACCCTTTAATTCGAATCCGGTTATTACGGGTGCCCCCCAACCTTGATACCCAAAAACGATCCCCGATAAAAAATACGCCAAAAAGGCTGTCATCGCCACGATAATCGAAACTGACAAAATTAATGTTACATATTTGCTCAATAAAATTTTCCAGCGCTCAACTGGCCGTGTCAGCAGAAGCTTGATCGTGCCTTGACTATTTTCGGAAGAAACCAAATCACTTGCCACTATCATGATCAACAGCGGAATGAACAAATCAATTGCATTTTCCAAAAACATGCGAGTAAAAGTAGCGGCTCCTGGCTCTGTCGGGTTAATGTCATGATCCAGGTAATATTGCTGCTGTTTGAGACTTACTTCCAGCTGTTCACGCCACTCATCCAACATCCTATTTGAACCCAACCGATTTTGAGTATCAATGATCTGTTGCTGAAGAGCTGCACGCCAATCATCAGTTCCCAGCTTCTCCCGCTGCTCTTCCACTTGTTTGTATTGTGCATACGTGAACATCAACACTAAAATTCCGACGATGATACCTATTATGATTAACCGTTTCTTTGCCAACAACTTCATCATTTCATTTTGGATCAAGTTATTCAATATTTCCACCTCCGACACCGGTCACTTGTAAAAATAACTCTTCCAGTCCCGGAAGCTTTCGGTTCATTTCATGTACCTTCACCCCTGCTTGGTTAAGTGCAGCATTCCATTCGGGGGTTTCGAATTCATCATAAGCTGTAATGATATATTTTTGATCTAAGGTAATATCGGTGAAACCACTAAGGATTTCCACTCCCTTTTGTAAAGGTTCTACCCTCCAAATCATCCGTTCTTGCGTGGATAATAGGCGTTCCACTGTATCCGTTTTGATAATTTCCCCACTTTTAATAATTGCGACGCGGTCACAAAGCTGTTGTATTTCACCTAATAAGTGAGAAGAAACTAGAACACTCATGCCTTCTTCTTCAGCTAACTTTCTAATGAATTGTCGCATTTCACGGATTCCAGCAGGATCTAGACCGTTAGTGGGTTCATCCAAAATCAACAGCTTAGGACTATTAAGCATTGCCTGCGCGATTCCTAGACGCTGCCTCATACCTAAGGAATAGGTCTTCACTTTATCATGAATTCTCGCTTGCAGACCGACGAGTTCTACAACCTCGATCATTCTTTTTTCATCAACTTCAGGTAACATCCTTGCAAAGTGGAGCAAATTATTCCACCCGCTCAAAAATGGATATAACTCTGGATGTTCAACAATGCAGCCCATTTGCTTCATTGCCTTCGTAAATTCCTGACGAACATCATACCCGCATATATGGATGGAACCGGAGGATGGCTTAATCAAACCGACCAACATGCGGATCGTTGTCGTTTTACCGGCTCCATTCGGTCCTAAAAAGCCAAAAACCTCACCTTCATTCAGCTCAAAATCTATTCCTTTAATAATTTCCCTTTTGCCAATCCTTTTTTTCAAGCCCTTGACAGACAATGTCACCTGTTTCATCGATCCTCATCCTCCCATTTTATTAAAGGAGCAACCCTATCAGCAATCAAACGATAACCCTTCTGATTAGGGTGAAATTTATCTGAATACAAATACTCATTTACCGACAATTGAAATATATCAAATGTTGGGACGAAAATTGCATTCTTATAAAGAGCCACGACTTCTGCCGTTTCATTATTCCAGTCCCGTACGATGCGGTTAGTATCAAAGTCCTCATCCAACTCTATAAATGGATTATACAGGCCAAGCAATAATATGGTAGCTGTATCATTAACATTATTGATATCTTTAAAAATACCATGTAAATTCTTCAAATAATTCCTTTTCAAATCAGATGTGGCTTCACTATCATAATCAAGCAGGGTCTGGCCTTTTTGAAATAAATCGTTTCCGCCGATCGTAACTAAAATAACATCAGCCGCTTGGATTTGGCGCTTCACTTCCGGTTGTTTGACTTGCTGCGCCAATTCTTTAGATACCTGTCCATTAATTCCCAGGTTATGGATGAGCGGTTTTTTATTATATTCACTCTCCAACTCTTCCACAACAAGTCCGACGTAGCCTTTGCCTGTTTCATCACCTGTACCACGCGTCAATGAATCACCTAACGCCACAACCGTAAAATCATCAGGCAGATCATTTTTAATGGGGGATTCCTCTATTGTTTCCATATCAGAAGTCCTTTTTCCATAATGGTCAATAATTGCCCATCCTAGGCAAAATAAAAAAAACAGTCCGATAAGAGCTGATACAATGGTAGCGGCCAATACTTTTGATTTGCTCAAAAACACTCATCCTTCCATTCATTCTCTACCTTCCATTAAATCATATTATTTCCAAAAATAAAAAACTGATTGCTCTTGATACCAAAAATCCAGGTAGCCCATCTCCTGATTGTTAACATCCTATCTTTCTTTAAACGGTACCCTACCACTTCTATCATTAAAAAAGGCAGAACGGGATTCATTTGTCCCATTCTGCCTTTTTTTGTATTACTGTTTCAATGATTCCTGCCCCGTCATGGAACTCCCTTTGATTTTGTGTGCTCTTTTTGACCAGTAGGTCGCAAGCAAAGGACCGGATATATTATGCCAAACACTGAAGATTGCGCTCGGGACGGCCGCCAGTGGCGAAAAGTGAGCTGTGGCTAATGCAGCACCTAAACCTGAGTTTTGCATGCCCACTTCAATTGAAATCGCTTTTTGATCTTCGTATGGAAGTTTTAACACTTTAGCTGCAAGAAATCCAAGTAATAATCCAAATGAATTATGCAGCACAACCACCCCGAATATAGCCAGCCCTGATTCAAGTATCTTGTCTTTATTTGAACTGACAACTGCAGCGACGACTGCCACGATTGTCACAACGGATATCAATGGAAGTGCTTTAGTTCCCTGACTTACTTTCTCTTTAAAAATGAATTTTACAAGGAGCCCTAATAAAATAGGGACCAAAACGATCTGGAAGATAGAAAATAGCATATCTTTTCCTGAAACCGGCAGCCATTTACTAGCAAGTAAATAGGTTAGTGCCGGCGTTAAAAACGGTGCAAGCAAAGTGGATACAGAAGTGACCGCCACTGATAATGCCGTATTTCCTTTAGCTAAAAATGTCATTACATTTGACGCTGTACCTCCCGGACAACATCCAACAAGGATCACTCCGACAGCCACTTCAGGTGAAAGTTCCAAGCTAGTTGCTAGGAGATATGCCACACCAGGCATGATGATGAATTGTGCAGCCACACCGATAAAAACGGATATCGGCTGCTTCAATACAGCTTTAAAATCACTAAACGAGAGAGTGAGTCCCATCCCAAACATTATTATTCCAAGTAAAATGGATATGTATGGAGCAATCCATTTAAATGCATCCGGAAAAATCATTGCTAACACAGCAAATAGGAGAACCCAAATGGCAAAAGAGTTTCCAGCTGCCTTACTTATTTTCGCTAACTTATCCATAATCCCTAGTAGACCACCTTTTCTAATTTATAATTAGATTATACTTCATATTCAGAAAATAACAATTAATTCTGACAATTGGCGAACTGAGGCCTCCCTCTCATGGACGAGCAAAAAAGACCTCTTCACCATTTAAGATGAAAAGGCCTCTCGCTTTCAATAAGGGAAAAATTTAATACTATTATTTTTCTAATATACCAGTGGTTTTCTTCATTACTTTTAGGTTTTTATCTAACCTCATGAGCCATACCGTGAGCAGCATCCCAATCAGTGTAAGTAAACCGTAAAATAAATACACTGCGTATATCCCTGATTTATCCAAGATTATCCCGCCGCTGAAGGTACTGAACCAGTTTCCCAATCCATTGCCAATGGCGGAATAGAGCGTTATTGCTGTAACTGTTATGCGGGCCGGGACGACTTCCCGAATATATTGTAATGCCGCAGGAATGAATAGGCCAAGTGAAAACCCTTGAATGATCGAAGTTACATATACGGTAGCCAAACTTGGTTCTGTAAAATACAAAACCCAGCGAACCAATGAAGCCGTTCCAGCCAATAAGGTTATTGGCAGAAGGCCCATTTTATGAATCCAGGTACCTGCCATTCTCATAAATGGAATTTCCGACAATACAGCTAAAAGGAACGCAATGCCAATTCCTGTATATGTCCCGCCTCTTGCCTCTACAAACAAACCATAGTAAACATTATTTGCAAGGTTTGGACCAAAAATCAAGAACGTTATAGCAAGAAAGATAAGGAAACGTTTCATGGTGATCAATTCTTTCATTCCACCGAAAAGTTTTCCCTTTTCTCCAGGAGCCTCTTCAGGCAAACGAAGAGCAAGACTAGCTGCGATCAATAGACCGAAGAAAAAGGCATAAAATATAACGGAAGGACCAATGAAGGATTCCGATAACTTTCCCATTACAAACACGGCCACACCGTAACCGAGTGAACCGAATAAACGGATTTTCCCATAATTCGATTTAATTCTTGTTGTATATTGAAGAGTGATGCTGTCTGAAACTGGTATAATGGCGCTTTGAAAGATAGCCAGGGCAATTGCGACGGATACTATAAGTAAATAGTGCTCAAACAGCAAGTAACCTAACCCTAATACACCAGCAAGCAACGATGTAATTGCAAGTATTTTTGCTGGTTTTCCGCTCCAATCACAGACAATTCCCCAAAAGGGTTGAAAAACGATCATCACTATCGGTCCAACAGACATGATCATACCTATTTCAATACCAGACAAACCTACCTCATTGGCTAAATAAACGCTTAATAGCGGTGTTAAACTTCCCACTGCAAAAAATGAAAATAGGTAAAATACCTTCAAGCTAAAAATATTAGCATGCTTTTGTTTTTCCAAATCCAGTTTCCCCCATGCTGTATCTACTAAACCACAATATAACTCCACAAATTCTGCATTTCATTATATCCCTGCAACTTTTTCATTGCCTTCTAAGAAAAGGCTTATTTCGCAGGGAGCACAATATTAAAGGCTGTACCCCTATTAACCTCGCTTTCGACAAAGACATTTCCCAAGTGGCTTTCTATTATTTTAAAGCTGATCATGAGACCTAACCCATTACCGGATTTTTTCGTTGTGAAAAATGGCTCTCCCAATCTCTTAAGCTGCTCTGGCGGCATCCCGATTCCTGTGTCTGTTATGGAGATATGCACTTTATCCTCTTTAAGCTCAGTAATGACTTTTATGACCCCGCCGTCAGGCATGGCTTCGATACCATTTTTAATGAAGTTCAATATGACTTGTTTTAAACGATTCTCATCACATTGTACGAGGATTTTTTCGTAAAAACAATCCCAAACCAGTGCGACTTTCTTCTTTCTTGCATCAAACTCCGTCAAAGACAACACGTTTTGAATGATTGGTATAATATTCTTCGTTTCCAATATCAACGACTGTGGTTTGGCCAATTGTAAGAATTCTTCAACTATCTCATTCACACGATTGATTTCATCCATAATAATTTCTAGATATTCTTGTTTATTTTCATCTGTTTCATCTAATTGCAAAAATTCTGTATACCCTTTCATGGAGGTCAGCGGATTCCGTATTTCATGTGCAACACCAGCAGCAAGCTGACCAACGGCAGCCAATTTATCCTGCCGATGGAGCATTTCTTCCGATTGTTTACGCTCAGTTATATCATGTCTAAGTGCCAAAAATTGAAATGGCTTACCTTCTTCGCTGAAAAATGGAACAATTGTTGTATCGACCCAATAAAAACTGCCATCTTTCGCCCTGTTTCTAATTTCACCTTTCCAAACCTTGCGTTGATGGATGGTCTTCCACATTTCATCAAAGAATTCCTTTGGGTGGAATCCGGAATTAACCAAATTATGAGTATGGCCGATCAATTCAGTTTTCTTGTAGCCGGAAACCTCCGAGAACTTTTCATTTACTTCAATAATGACCCCTTTATTATCGGTAATCGCCACTATCGAGGATTGGTTGATGGCATAATGCATATCCTTTAGTTCCTTGATTGAACCCTTTAAAGCATTTTCTGCTTTTTTACGACTGGTAATATCCGAACGGATGGAAATGTATTGATAGGGTTTGCCCCTTTTCATAAAAGGAACGATTGTTGTTTCCACCCAATAAACATCACCATCTTTAGCCCGATTGTATATTTCACC
>NZ_JBFUHM010000072.1:0-16100 GCF_056402395.1 Peribacillus sp. P4_B1 | reverse complement strand
GAGTTACCTTTAGTCCTCCAAGACTCGCTACGAGCGAATGGCTAGTTCTTACTCGGCGGGAATCCCACCCGCTATATGATACGACCTAGGCTCGGCCGCACACCTGCCCCTTTAGATCTATAAGAAAAGGGATTGCCGCAGCAACCCCTTTTTCACAATAGCTAGATTCGGTAAATAAAATAATCAACATTATACATGATAACTAAAGCTATCAATAGGTAAGTAAGTGTAATGACATATTGTTTTGAGGTTTTCAGGTACTTCCACTCCATAAACGACTGAAAACCAAATGATACAATAAGAAAGCACATATACCACATAACATTTTTGTCCTCTTCTATTGCATAGGGAAGAGTACATAAAAAAGTTAATAGGATTAGACCTCTTCCCCATCGGTCAATATTCTTACCAGAAGTTTCTGATATCTTTTCTTTCTTTTCTACACCAAGCCATTTCGTTAGAAATTTATTTATAAAGAGTGTAATAATAATAATAATAATGATAAAGAACATAATGAACACTAAGAATTCCAATTAAATATCCCCTTTTCAAAACCTTTTTATCTATATTTTACCATAATATTATTTGTATCTTATTCAAACTAAACTCCTCCTATAGTTGCATAAAGAAAAAGTTGCCTTAATGACAGCCCCGATCTTCAGCTAACGCACCCGTTAGCTGAAGTACAAATCTTCACAATCTCATTTTTCTACTATAGGTAAAATAAGGAGTTGCCTCAACAACTCCTTGTTCAACTCATAAACCCTTTAGTTCAATTTTAGATTGTCTTTCCATATCTCACTAAAACGTGCCACAATAGTTTTAATTCCTGAAGTATCTCCTTATAAGTTCCGCGATCACTCCAAGATACTGGATTGCGTTTCAAGTCCATTACAGCAGATCCAATTATGTTCGCATCGATAAAATTATTTTGTGCAATGCGTTTTGCCAAGGAAGTCATTGATGGACCCCTAAAATCCGCAGGAACCTCGTCTACCATAAGTACAAAACCCATGTGCCAATATAGATCAATAGAATACTTAAGGCATATTTGTTCCATTGTTCTCCCTACATAAGTGTCCTTGAATGAAGGATCTGCAACAAGCACTTCCACGTCTTCTTTAAGTGAAATATCCCCATGAACTTGGGCTTCAAGATAGTGGTTTAGATTGCGGTTTGGCTCTTTGTTTGCTTGGTCCATAAACGGGTTTTCTAGGTTAACCAGTAAATGATTGATTAATCTTGCTGGCGTCAGATTTCTTTCACCGATTGCAAAATCTCTTAAGAACGCCTCTTCCAAGAGTGCAGCCAAAATGATGTCAAACTCTTCATAAGTACCCTTTTCTTTTGGGTCTTGATGTGAATCCAAATACGTGTAGGTGGAACGATATGAGACCTCAGGGGAAAGAATAAAATAGCATGATCCAAAACGTGGTGCAGGCCCATCTGGATGTAACATCAAATTAAGTGCCCCATATTTAGGCCGTTGGTTATTGGTTGTGCCCTCCAGTTGATATGCTCCTCCAAAAATTCTCTTCTCCCAAATGTCGCGTTCACCACCAGAGTATGCGGATACGCTGCCATTAGATATAAATGTTTCAAACTGGCTCTTATATATTCCCTGCTCAAGCAGTGCTTCAGCAACGCTTTTCATAGTCGAATCTGGTCTATCTGGATGAAAATGTAGGCCAATCTTTGCGTGAGTCTTTAAATTAACAACAGCATTTTCAAATATCTTATCCGAGATATTTGACATTTTTAATATGTGATTAATGGTTGCTTTAGCTTGATGTTTATGGTTCCTTGCATACTTTGTAAAATGCTCTAAAGCAAATAGTTGTGACATTGATAATTTCATGAAAAGATGAGTCTCTCCTTTTATTAAATTATCCTAATTAATTCAATGAAAAGTTTGTTTTTCCCTTCTTATTCAACTAATCTGCCCCGTTAGTGCCATAAAAAAAGGCTGCCTCAGCAACCTTCCTTATTGAAGTAAAACACTCGTTAGTTCCATAAAAAAACATTACGAACCACTTATAAAAAATACTACGAACCATATAAAAGCAATACCAAAATCTAATAACATCTGCCTCTTATTTTCCTTTTTTAAAAAACTTTCAAATCCATCTATTATTGAATCAATTCCTAATAAAAGAATTATATATTTAATGTAATTAAAATTAAAATCATTAATTATAACTAATATTAAAGTTAAGCCCATTAATATCCTCATTTATTACATTAATGCTGGGTCTATATTTAGAGCAAGAGATGACTCTTCCACAAATTCTGTTTATTCTCTTGCTCCAGCTTATATAGATCTTGATGATTTCTCTCAAAAGAATGCAAGACTTGCTTCTCTTTCTCTCCTCAACCACCAACAAAGAATGATACGGAGTCTTACTCAGAATATTTGAATGCCCTTCATGGATATGATCGAAGAAACAAGTATATTGAAGGACTTCATGTAACAATAATAATACAATAAGAAACAATATGATTTTATTGTAAAACGATAAATAATATGATAAAATCATGTTGTCATTAAATAAGTGAGGTATTTTAAATGAATGTTAAACGAGGTTCAACCACTTTCTTAAAGGTAATTATTTTCCTGGTTGGAATTGCAGTTCTTGCATTGTGCATATTTTTGGTGCCTAAGATCGGGAATTTTGCTGGGGAATTGTATCCAGATATTGCTTATATGAAATCTCTCGTTTTAATCGATATGTACGTGGCAGCGATCCCTTTTTATTTCGCTCTTTTTCAAGCTTTTAAACTTTTAAGCTATATTGATAAGAACCAAGCGTTCTCGGAATTATCGGTAAAGTCTTTAAAGAATATAAAACACTGTGCCATCATGATCAGCACCTTGTACCTATTAGGTATGCCACTCTACTATCTCATGGCGAAAAGAGTTGACCCTCCAAGTTTCATACCAATCGGATTGGTCATTATTTTCGCCTCAATGGTGATCGCCGTTTTTGCTGCTGTTCTCCAAAGACTTTTACAAGAAGCTATTAATATAAAATCAGACAATGATTTAACGATCTGAGGTGAATATCATGGCGATTATCATCAATATTGATGTGATGTTGGCAAAAAGGAAAATGAGCGTAACAGTACTTTCGGAGAGGGTTGGAATTACTATGGCGAATCTTTCCATTCTGAAAAATGGAAAAGCAAAAGCGGTTCGTTTTTCAACATTAGAAGCCATATGTAAGACTTTGGATTGTCAGCCAGGTGATATTTTGGAGTACAAGGGCGACGAAGACACTCAATAAAAACAGACAACAACTTTCTTCAACCAACGGGATTAGATAGTGAAATTAAGATGAAGGGATAGCTATTAAGCTATCCCTTCTCTGCGTTTATTATTGATATTTAATTAAAGAAATCCATTGAGAATTGCATTGATATTAATGACAAAAAATGTGATGTGATTTTCATAGTTTGCACCTCAAAAGGGAACCCGTTAATGTAGATGAGATAAAAAACAAAAAGGCTTATATTCCAAAGTGTATCATGTATTTATTTTCCTCTTTAGCGTGAAATATTTTAGAAGCTAACTCATTAAGTTCAGCGATTTTTTATACATAGTTGAAGACGTAATCAGGTGAGACTCTCGTTATGCAAAAAATAAACTTTTGTCTGTATCGCTGCCTTCAAGAGTCTCTAACCAACGCGGTTCGGCACGGCCAGACGAGCTTGATATCCGTTCAACTGCATTTCGATAGTCATCAGCTCCGGTTACAGATTGAAGATAACAGCATCGGAATGGAAGAGATCTAATTCGGATTTGGGCTCAATGTGATGAAGGAACGGCTTGAACCCTATCACGGCACGCTGTCCGTTCATTCCGGGTCTGGGCAAAGAACTTTCGTCATATGTAATATTCTGTTGCAGACAGAGCAAGTACATGACACGATTCGCCTGCTGATCGTTGATGACCAGGCGATCATTACCGACAGTTTGAAGCAACTTTTGATCAGCATGCTGATTTTACCGTTGTTAGTAAAGCGGGGGGCGGGTGCGAAGCATTGGAACATTGTGAGCGGTCGCAGCCGGATATCGTGCTGATGGATATTCGCATGCAGGCAACTGCATTGGAGCGCGGGGCGGAAGGCTACATGCTGAAGTCGATTCATCCGCGGGAGATGAAGGAAGCCTTGAAACTTATTTATAACGGAGGAACCTGGATCGACCACTCGGTCGCTACGCGAGTTTTCGAAGAGATGAAGCGTCAGCCCGAGCAGCTGGAGAAGATCGGCTCAAGTAAGGAAAACTACCCGTACGGGCTTACGAAACGCGAGATGGAGATTCTGGAGCATCTGTCAAACGGGCTGCGCTACAAGTTGATTGCCGCCAAGCTATTTTTATCGGAGGGAACGATCCGCAATTACTGCTCGAATTTCTACTCGAAGCTTGACGTCAAAAACCGCGAAGAAGCAATAGAAATGTCGCAAACGGAGAATATCGTGTAGGCGCTGGAGAACTTTCCGATTTTTCTCTTGTTTTTTTCAAATGCTTCTTCCCCGTAATATTCAAATCGTTTATCATGCAACCATAACAAGTTAACATATAGAAATTTAAACTGTTTTTCAACAAAAAAAGCCGGCTGGGATAGCAGCCGGCTCTTTAACTCTTGCACCCTTTAATTGAAGGATATTATTTCACAAACTTTCTTGAAGTAAAAAACGTTCGTCACCCAAAGAGTCGTACTCTTTCTCTACAATTTTAATCTATTTGTTGTTAGAGTACGCCTGAGCAATCACTTTTGCAGCCTTTGCGATGAGTTTATCATTAAAGCTTGCATTCTCTTCATTGCGACTTGACATGATCGCTATAATAATCGGTTCTCGATTTGGCGGCCACACAATCGCTATATCATTTCGAGTTCCATAGCCACCGGCTCCGCTCTTATCTCCAACCACCCAACTTTCTGGTACACCAGCTCGAATGAGGGAATCACCTGTAGTATTCCCTTTTAGCCAATTTGTGAAAATTTCTTGCTTATCGGCAGGAAGGTACTCACTGATTCCAAACACCTCAAGGGTAGTTGCAAGTGCTTTAGGGGTACTTGTATCCCGTGATTCCCCAGGAATAGCTTCGTTCAAATCTGGTTCAATACGGTCAGCCATTGTGATAGTATCGCCACTTTCCCGTAACGCCTTTTCAAATCCATCTGGTCCGCCTAATTCTTCGAACAGAAGATTTCCTGCTGTATTATCACTATACTGCATCGCTGCTTCAGCTATCTTTCCAAGACTCATTCCTTTGTTCACAAAGTCTTCTGTAATCGGAGAATAGGTAATAATATCTTCATTGGTGAATGTCCTTATTTCCTCAAGCACTGATATCGGATTTTGCTTTAACAATACAGCTGCGGCTAGGGCTTTGAATGTAGATGCATACGCAAATCGTTCGTTCTCACGAAATTCCACGGTTTCTTTCGTTCCTGTATCAATGGCATAGACCCCAAGCCTTGCATCATATTCCTTCTCAAGTTGTTTAAATTTCTCCATTACGGTTTCTTTTGCCGTAATATTTTCTGACGTTTGGTTAGTTCCCCCGGTATGTTCTGTTTCTGCTTGTTGTACAACCTGTTTTTTCTCATCTGAGCAGCCTGCAACCATAAGCACCAATCCTATTGGTGCCAGTATTTGATAAAACCATCTTTTGTTCATGATATAAACCTCCTAATTATTTGATTAGACTCTTATGTACGAATTGAAAAAACAACCTCATGCAAGGAGTTTTAACAGATTACGTTTGTAGTCTGATTACATCTGTAGTATAGTATTACATATGTAATCAAGAAAAGTCAATTCTTAATTTTTTAACCATCAAGCTACTATAAATATGCTATATACCTGTTTTTTAAAATTTAAAAATCAAGAGAGTAGGTATTGAAGGACATGTTTTTAACTCATTTTATATTAGGTTTATTGGTGTCTTCATTTTCCGTTACTGTTATCCTACTTATACGAAAATGGTTTGGAAGACAATTAACAGCAAAATGGCACTATCATTTGTGGATGTTTCTTTTTATGGCTTTAGCACTCCCATTCATACCTACTGATTTATATAATTTTAATTCTGTCTTTAGCAGTGGGGATATATATCAGATTCATGCACCCAGCTCTAATATGAAAAAAACTGGAACTGATATGATGCAGGGCCTACACCTCATACAAGACTTTTCTGTATCGGTCAATCGGCCGAACCTGTCCTTACTTAATATGGGAGTGATGGGTTTATGGATATCAGGGATGCTTTTATTTACCTTTACTATGGTTCGTGGATGGCTCACAATTAGAAGGATAAAGAATTATTCTTCTCCGTTTTCCAATCAAGAAGTTCTCGTGCTTTTCGAAGAATGCAAGAAAAGACTACGGATAAAAAAATCAATGGAGATCGTTATTTCGAAAAGAGTCCAATCTCCAATGATATTCGGACTTTTTCAAACATATATCGTCATACCTGCTCAGCATGAAAACTGGCTTAGCTTGAAAAATTACGAGTATATCTTTCTTCATGAACTGAATCACTATAAAAACAAGGATTTGCTGACAAATTACTTGATATTATTCTATCAAATCATTTATTGGTTTAATCCCCTTGTTTGGCTTGCTTTTAGAGAAATGAGATTGGATCGGGAAATCGCATGTGATACATCTGTTTTACAGTTACTGGATGATAACTCTTTTAGTGAATATGGAAATACTATCATTAATTTTTTGGATCTTTCAAAACGGTCAAGTAATCTACAGTTAGTGACACAACTAAACGGTTCGAAGCTTCAAATCAAAAAACGAATTGAACAAATTTCTGCCTATAAGCATTCCGCAAAAAAATCAATAAGGAAAAGCGTCTTTATTTATGTGTTGGCCACTATCATTTTGACAATCCAATTACCTATCGTTTTCGCATTTGCGACGGAAAACGACCGATACTATTTTAAAAATGACGGAGCAGTTTATGAGGATTTACATCAATTCTTTAAAGGGTATGAAGGAAGCTTTGTTTTATATGATCAAAACGCACAGCAATATCGCATTTATAATGAAGAAAAAAGCACTTTGCGGATATC
Source organism: Peribacillus sp. P4_B1 (assembly GCF_056402395.1). Classification (NCBI taxonomy): domain Bacteria; kingdom Bacillati; phylum Bacillota; class Bacilli; order Caryophanales; family Bacillaceae; genus Peribacillus; species Peribacillus sp. P4_B1. The sequence continues at coordinate 9,007 of NZ_JBFUHM010000072.1, read as the reverse complement.
ACCTGATTCCACATACAAAATCTATAGTGCCTTATTTGCTCTAGAATCAAATGTGATATCACCCGAAGAATCCAAACTTTCATGGGATGGGACTGAGCAGCCCTATGAAGCTTGGAATATGGATCAGGATGTCTCATCCGCTTTACAAAAATCTGTAAACTGGTATTTCCAGGAATTAGATCGCAGGACAGGATTTGAAACAATTCAATCCAATCTGCAAGCGATAAACTATGGGAATTCCGATGTATCTGGGGAATTGGGTGAATTCTGGAACGAATCCTCATTAAAAATTTCTCCAGTCGAGCAAGTCCAGCTGCTGCAAGCCTTTTATAACAATCAATTTGGATATAAGGAAAGGCATATCCAAGCCGTTAAGGAAGCACTGCTCATAGAAAAGAATGAGGAAGCTCGCCTATCAGGAAAAACAGGTACAGGAACAGTGAATGGAAAAAACATCAATGGTTGGTTTATCGGGTACGTAGAGACAAAGAACAATACTTATTTCTTTGCTACCAATATACAAAATGAAGATGATTCATCTGGAAGCAAGGCGGGAGAAATTACTTTATCAATTTTAAAAGATTTAGGAATCTATAAAGAAAATGGAGGGGAGAAAAATGGAGAAAAACATTCCTAGCATATCAGAGTCAGAATGGGAAATCATGAACGTGCTTTGGGATAAAGCCCCTCAAACAGCAAATGACATCATAGTTTCCTTACAGGAGAGTACCGATTGGAAGCCGAAAACCATACGTACCCTTCTCGATCGATTGGTTCAAAAAGATGTAGTAGGTGTCAATAAAGATCAAAGAGTTTACACCTTTTACCCGCTCTATACACAGGAGGAGTGCCAGCGTGCCGAGACCGAATCCTTTATCAAACGTATCTATGGAGGGGCCATGAAATCCATGCTGGTCCAATTCATTCACGAAGATGCCCTATCTGATGATGATATCAATGAACTGCGCTTTATTTTAAATAAGAAACCTAAAAAGTAATAATATTAAAAAAAGCGATTTGGGATTTTTCCAAATCGCTTTTTTCGGTCAAAATCGAAATAACGGCGGACATATTTCCCATGTAATGATCTGTGTGGTTTGATACGAAAAAAATCAGAACTTTCGTCTTAATAATAGTTATGCATGAATTTAATTCAATAGATGTTTTTTATCACGCTTCTTGATAGTGAAGGCTTCTGCAGGGCCTGGAACAAGCAATCGCAAAGGCTACAGGAATAAAACATTTAACGCAATCATCCGCAAATTCAAATTAATTGAACAATTTTTTGATTGACACTGCCATACGGTCATGATAAGATCACTCTCATACTATATTTACTGAATTTAAAATATTTCGTTTAATTGAATATAATGTTTGACTCTTATCAAGAGAGGTGGAGGGACTGTGCCCTGTGAAGCCCGGCAACCGTCAGTTATTTAACTGATATGGTGCCAATTCCTGCAAAGCAATGTGCTTTGGAAGATGAGAGAAAGGATTGTTTAACCAACCTTTCTACTCATGTGTAGAAAGGTTTTTTTGAGGAGAAAAAACTTTCCTTTCCCCTACAGACTAACATACTAAGAGCTGCTGCCAGCATTAATTTCAGGTATTACAGTTACAGCAATCCTTCTAGTTGGTTGCTGGGGTTGGTGCAGGTGGTTTAGGTAATTTGTTATATCTTGAAGGGTTTCAGCTCAATAATAATGATGTTTAGTCATTGTTTTTTATTCAATTTATAGGTGATATATGTACAACAAAAATAGATAAACGATAAGGGAGAAATGAATTATGAAAAAGTGGATATCAACTTTAGCAGTTTCCTCAGCATTAGTATTAAGTTTAGCAGCTTGCGGTACGACTAACAGCGGATCAGATTCTTCAGACAAAGAAAAGAAAATCCTTGTGGGTGCATCAAACATTCCACATGCTGAAATTTTAGAAGAGGCAAAGCCATTATTAAAGGAAAAGGGAATTGATTTAGAAATTAAAACATTCCAAGATTATATTATTCCGAACACAGCGTTAGCTGATAAAGAGATTGATGCAAATTATTTCCAACACGTTCCATATCTTAAATCAGTGTTAAAAGAGAATCCAGACTATGACTTTGTAAATGCGGGTGCTATTCATATTGAGCCAATCGGCATTTACTCTAAAAAGTATGATAGCTTAAAAGATCTTCCAAAAAACGGTACAGTCATTATGCGTAATGCTGTAGCTGAACAAGGACGTATTCTATCTATTTTTGAAAAAGAAGGCGTTATTAAGCTAAAAGAAGGCATCAATAAAACAGAAGCTACGATTAATGATATTGTAGAAAATCCTAAAAACTTAACTTTTAATGCAGATATAGAAGGTGGCCTATTACCTCAAATTTATAATAACAACGAAGGTGATGCGGTTGTTATTAATGCGAACTATGCGTTAGATGCAGGGCTAGATCCGCTTAAAGACCCAATCGCTGTTGAATCGGGTGAAGATAATCCATATGCAAACATTATCACTGTACGTAAGGGCGATGAAAATAAAGAGACAGTAAAAGCGTTAGTAGAAGTACTTCGCTCTAAAGAAATACAAGACTTCATTACTAAAAAATATAAAGGTGCAGTCATACCAGTATCTAAATAAAACACCCTTTCATGAACTATACCCCGAATAATGGACACTTCGAAAAAGGTCCATTACTCGGGGTTCTTCTATGTCTATATACTAGAAAAGCAAAAAATCAGTTTACAAAAAGCAGCTTAATAGACGCTACAAAAAAACTTAAAGCGTAAATTTCTTAAACATAAATACTTAACTAAACTCAAAGTCTTAAGGAGGAAGCCCTACTATGAATTTTAAAATGCAAAACAAACAAAATCTACTAATTGAGAGAATTACGGATCAACATCTAGTTATTCTGTGTGGATATTGCCGTCGTCACGGTCAATCCTCTCCATGTCAAAAGAAACTAAGAAAATCGTAATAATATGCAATCCAAAAGTGATATAAAGATTACATAAAATATTGGATAAGATATACCAATCAATATTTGTAAATAGTCATATCCAGTCGACACCGACGTATGTAATCACCGAAAAGCCTTTCCCATGAAAGAAATTAAAAGAATCCTTTGATAAGAAAGATAATAGATGGGAAGAATAACATTAACTGTTGTTCCTTTATTCATTTCACTTTCAATAACTATCTTTCCTTGATGTGCTTTCACAATTTCATAGCAGATCATTAACCCTAAGCCAACCCCTTTTTCTTTGATACTATAAAAAGGTTCTCCAAGATATGGGATACGTTCTCTTGGAATCCCACATCCTTGATCGATAAAACAAATACTTACTTGATGACTATCAAGTGTATCGATTTGAACCAAAATTTCTCCTCCCGTTGACATCGCTTCAATTGCATTTTCTAAGATATTGATAAACACTTGTTTTATTTGGTTTCCTTCACAAGGTATGTAGGGAATTTCTGATTTAAGCTCTATTCTGATCTGTATATTTTTCATCATTGCTTGAGGTTGCAGTAGCGTTATAACTTGTTCTGCTAACATGCTCAAATTATTGAGTTGAACCTTTACTGCTTGTGGTTTAGCTACTATCATAAATCTATTTGTGATTACTTCTATTTGTTCAATTTCTGATGATATTACATCTATGTACCACTGATTTTCTTTATTTTTCATTGATTGTATTAGTTGTATAAATCCTTTAATAGTTGTAAGTGGATTTCGAATTTCATGAGCTATTGCTGTAGCTAATTTTCCTACCACATCCAGCTTCCCTGATTTTCGCAGTAACTCTTCCGTTTTTAAACGTTCAGTGATATCTCGAGTAATAACCATGGCAACTTCTTTTTCACCTAATCTAAAGATATCGATGATTAACTCAGTATCTATTTTCTCTTCTATTTTAAAAACATATTCGTCTCGCAAAGTGAAGTAATGTTTTCCCTTTTCGAAATCTTTTATAATGTTTATAGTTTTAATGTTTTCAGGAAGAAAATCCATAACAGATATGGAAAGAATTTTTTCCTTACTATAACCTAATCTTTTACATGCAACTTGGTTTACGTCGAGAAATCGAATTGGAAATCGATCCTCGTTCAATTCTAATAGGTAAATTGCAACAGTTGCATGTTCAAATAGAGTACGGTATTTCATCTCATTTTCTCGTAATTGTAGAATAGACATATAACTTTCTTGTAATTGTTGAATAGATATATAATTTCACTCCTTCACTTCAAATTTTCTAAATATTCTAAATATTATATATTGGAAAGGGGCTTGATGCAAGAATCCTTATTTATAATTTATTCATATTTTCCATGAAGCATAAAAAGTGGTTCTATATAAATCCTGTTAACCATATGGACAGGTATGAGTTCCCATCTTTTTCCGTCTAGACTCAACTATTTGGAATTGCTGAATAGATCCGATTCTCTTAAAAAAAGTATATCAAACTACTTTTTTCGATATTTTTCAGAAAATTTCGACTTTTATATTTACAACATAAAATTTTTCTTGTATGCTAATCTTACTAAATTAAAAGAAGGTGATGCCAATGAAATAGAGAAAGACAAAGACATATAATGCACATTGAGTATCAAGAAAGCTCTGTTTTTTCTTAAGAATTCTTAGCCTTTGTCCCTTTTTTAAAATACGGATCTTCTCTTAGAAAAATACTAAAACTGGTATTAAAAAATAAAAAAATGAAAGGATTAGATTACAAAGTAATGGTAAATCAAGAAGAAATAGTTTAAGCGACCTTGTGTATCCTAATAGGAATGACAAGGTCGCTTACATATTTTTATTTTACCTTATTATCAAAAATCAATGTATCTTAAAATCTATAAAAGCCCGCTTCAGCATTGTGAATTGCCATAATTCAGTGAAAACCGCTATGCATTTTCACTTATTGCCTATCTCTTATTATTAAAAAAAATCCTAAAACACACCTGAGTTTGCTTATGATTGGAGGGATTTTATGCTTAAGAAACGAGATCTTCATGAAAGCCGCGTATTGTACGAACTAATGGCACATCCAGATGTCTTCCCATTTGTACGCCAAAAAGTTCGTTCATATGAGGAATTCTTATTTATGACAAAACAAACGATTGAGGCCGAAGAGCGTGGCGAATTAATTTCTCGAACTATTCTTGATGAGTGGGGAATTCCAATCGGTATGATTACTTTATTCGATATAGAAGATAATTGCGGATTCTTAGGTACTTGGATTGGAAAACCGTATCACGGAAAAGGATATAATAGACCTGCTAAAGATGCTTTTTTTAAAGAACTCTTTAATGAGCTAGGTATTGAGACGGTTTTTATGCGGATTCGAGAAGAAAATATCCGTTCCATAAAAGCTGCCGAAAAACTTCCTTATGTTATAAAAGCAAATGAAACAAGAAAATCGATGTATGCGCAATTAAACGAAAATGGTGCTGTATATGATTTATATGAAATCCCAAAAGACCAATACACTTTATTTCTCTTACAAAAGGATCTATCATATGCAGACTTTTCATATTTACTTGAAGCGTAGACGTTATCGGTTAACCTCTAAATACAATATTATTCAATTTGTGAACTAATGTACGAATCTGATGAATAAGGCTATACACATTTGAACATTAATTCATAAATGTATACTTTTGTTCTAGGAACATTAAGTTGTGCTATGTAGGCGGGGAATATTTGACGCTTATGCTTTAACAACCTCGTTGATTCTTCCTTTGATCTCATCTAAAATTCACTGGAATATCTTGTCACCCAGATTTTTCAAAGAAACACGTTTTACCCAGTTCCAATCCTCTAAAATCGTGCTCTAGCGACATGTTTGTGCTTGGCGAAATGTTCTACTCCGACAATTAAGGTTTCAGAAGTAATTTGAGAGATTTTATGATTTTGGTTATAATTCATTGTAAGGCCTCCAAATAGATGTTCTTGTCCTTGCCAGCTTAGGACACATTCATCATATCAAGAGGTCTTTTTTCATTCAAACCTCATTTTCAGTTATTACAGGAATGCTGCCCCTTTAGTTCTATAAGAAAAGGAGCTGCTGATCAGCTCCTGGTAATGAAGTAAAGCACCCGTTACATGAATTAGAAATTTAATCAGCTTTCTTGGTCCTCTTAAAAAATAAATAACCTAAAACACCTAAAATTAATGCTATACCTCCGAAAACAATAACTTGATATATAATATCCCCTAACATAACCTGTTCCACCTATTCTAATAAATATACGAGACTTTTTCTAAAAAGGTTTTTCAACTGATAGTTTGATTCTAAAAGTCTTATTAAACTAAACTGACCAGTTAGTCCCGTAAGAAAAAGGTTGCCGTAGCAGCCTTCATTATTGAAAAAGCACCAGGTAGTTATCCTTGCTTAGTTTCTCAAATATACGACACTGTCGCTTCTTTCTACTTGAAAATTTACATCATCTTTAATATTAAGCATATAACCAGCATCTTTATAATTCTCAGATTCAAAAGATATACCATATCCATTATTCTCAGGATAACCATATAAATAGCAGACCACTTTTCCATCGTTCAAAAATACAACTTGATTCATTCCTTCATTTACAGTTTCACTAATAGTATCCCATTTATAACCTACCATTTCATATATATCATCTTTCGGGGTATATGGTCCAAAGGAATATACGACATCCCAGTCAAATGGTGTTACATCTAATAAATTTATTGTTTCAACGGAATGTCCAATTGATAACACTTCTTCTTTTAATAACTCTTCGTTTACATCCCATAAATCCTTCTTTAATAGATTTATGAAGATAGCTATACATATTATACCGAAAGCAATAATCACTACTGTCTTTTTAGATTTCATATCTATCCTCCACCTTGAACAGCAATCTTCCTACTGAAATCAGCCACTTCATTATAAAAATAATTACCAAAATAGGTGTGGATTCTTAATGAACTAACTGCCCCGTTAATTCCGTAAGAGAAAGTGCTCCCAAAGCAACCCCCTTATTGAAGTAAAGCACCCGTTGTAAGCACCTTCTATTATTGGACTTTCTTCGTACAGTGCATTATAAACCTACTTGTTTGTACTTTCTTTATATCTTTTGAATGCAAAAACTGCGGCCAAAAGCAAGAAAATAAATCCTAGAAGCGACCCGTAAATTGTAGAGTATTCCCAAAGTAAATATAAAACGTTTCCTAAAGTAAAGCTGAATATTGAAAGCATTAAGAATATAAATGTCAAGTTATTCTTAAAAAACAAAGTTTCTCACCTCTTATCCATTTTTTATAACGAATTAAACGAGAGAAAGCCTAAATTTGCATAAAGAAAGAGCTACCTTAAAGACAGCTCTGATCTCAGCTAACGCACCCGTTAGAACGTTAAAGCATTATTTGTCATTTTTTAATATTCGAACCTCTTCTTCTAGTTTATTTATTTTTTGTTGAAGTTCTTTCTTCGGTTGCACTAGCTTTCTTAGTAAAAACAAAACTAATATGACTAAAAGAGAAGATAGAATTAATCCTGGAATGCCTATATTACTCAACAAATACACACCGCCCAATTATTATTAACCAAATTTTATCTTTTTTTATAAAAATAGTCAATAACCACAATTCTGCTACGCTGCGCTTAATGAACTAACTGCCCCGTTAATTCCGTAAGAAAAAGTGCTCCCAAAGCCCCCCCTTATGGAAATAATGTTCCTGTTAGATTAGCAAGACTATATAATCTTCCATAACTAACAATCTTTCATCCTACCTTGTCCTTGAAAAATTGGCCTTTCTATTAGTAATGATATGGGTTTTACCTTGAACAAAAGGAAATGTGTAAATAATGCTATTATCACTCCATTTAAAATTCCCGCAACTACATCTAAAGGATAGTGAACCCCTACCCATATTCTTGAGAAAGCTACTACTATCGCAAGAATAAACCATGTATATTTAAAATGATGGGATGATAGCCAAAGAGTAACAGCAATTGCTATTGCAGATGCAGCATGGTCACATGGAAAAGAGGAATTAGCAGAATGCTCAACGAGTTGAATAATTTCATGCGATATAAACGGTCGCTCTCTATAAATGAATAACTCAATAATTCTGTTTATTGAAAACGCCAAAGTAAATGAAAACATAGCCTGAAAAGCTATCACACGGAAATTACTTTTATTTAGTAGCCATAACATCAAAATTAATAAAACAAAAGCATATTGAACATATTCCGCAAAGAAAATCATTATGTTATCTAATAATGGATATTGTTGGACTTTACTATTGATGAATTTAAACCATTCATAATCTGCTTCCATAAAACTCATTTCATAATCTCCTTTAATGTACCTGCTTAGTTAGCTGTTCTCCTATTCTCTCTAATTTAATTTTAATAATTATTGCCTATTGTTTCAATTTCTTATAGAGCTAACCTGCCCCTTTGGTGCAATAAAAAAAAGGCTGCCGCAGCAACCCTTCTTAACGAAGTAAAGCATCCGTTAGTTGATTAAGTTAACCAAAACAGCTACGAAAATCATGACTATAATCAAAGTCGACCAGCCTACTTTTTTTGTTACCGATTTCTGAAGGAATTTGATTTTAGATAAAGTAAAATTAATGCACAAAACTACAACTATAATAAACAAAAATCTTAGCCAATAGTTGATGCCCATTTTATCAAGATACGGCTCTAGAAAGAGTAATGCAATGAATATTGTAAAACCGTATGCAACATTTTCCCACTTCAATTTTTTTACCCACCTTATGATTTCAAGCTTCATTTCCATCCCTATTAATCGTATCACTTAATCAGCTATAAAGGATTTACTCTCTTCAAGTCATTGTTCAACTCCCCTTAAGCAACATAAGAGCTGCCAAAGCAACTCCCTTATTTAAGTGGGTTGATGTGGGATACACCAATCGAATCCTCGCTTGAATTAAAGTGTGACAATAATCGGACCATCTTTAGTAAGGATAATAGTATGTTCCAATTGAGCTACATAGCTTTTTTCTGTAGCATATGTC
>NZ_JBFUHM010000071.1:0-16218 GCF_056402395.1 Peribacillus sp. P4_B1 | reverse complement strand
AGGAGTAAGTTCATATTCTTCAATAAGAGCCTTTCGTGTTTTTCCGTTTTGATAGAGTTGAATCATCTGTTTTTTAAATTCGGAAGTGAATGTACGGCGTTCTCTTTTCGTCATTTTGAGTGCTCCTTATCTGTAATAAGTTAAGTGTAGCTGCCCTTAAAATATCTGTCCAGATAAGTGTAGACGATTCACCATGTTCTAAAAAACAAATGATTTTATGATAAGGAGTGGAATATTATGAGTAGGGACTCGAAAAGGGATTTATGCAGTGAGTTTGCAAGGATTCTTGACGGTGATGCGAGTTTAATGAATGGAGTATGTTTAGTTCAAAGATTTAGAGACATCCCCTTTAGAATACTTGGAAGGCGAACTAATTCACCGTTAGTAAACCCTCAATTTTTCAGCTTTGAGAATTTAGATAGTAAAGGAAATGCACTAAATCTAGGGGAAACAGTACTACTTCAAGAAGAGGTAAATCCATTGTTAACAGAATTAAGAAAAAGGGATATTATTGTAACAGCAGTTCATAATCACTGGTTGTTTGAAAATCCTAGAGCCATGTATATGCATTTTGAATCAATCGAACCACCACTGGAATTTGCTCGGAAAATTCGAGAAGCATTCAAAGTCTTAAGAGATTAAGTTGAAAAAAATTTAATCAGTAGATGATATAAGTTAATGTCTTATGCAACAGGTGTTTCGGTCTATAAAGATTCAAAAGACCGTTTGAAGTGTACCCTTTGTAAAGGACATTTTAAAAAAAGCTAGGCAACTTGAAGGAGATGCTGTCTGTATTTTGCAGGGGGCATTCTTTTTAGGTTCCAATGCCCTCGATAATCGTTGTAATAGATCATATAACTTTTTACTGATGGAGGATTGAATGAATAATGCCTGGGCACTATAACTTTGAAAGGAGTGTGCTAATGAAAAAACAAAATCGCTCATCTGTTGAACCTACAATTGCAGAAGGAATTAATACAGAAGATGAATTGAAAAGAGATGCTACTAAAGAAGAGATTGACAAAGGCGATTACACGGAAGTAACTACTTTGTCTTTTGATGAGAACGATCCTAGTTAAACACCGTTTCCCGCGGTGTTTTTATTTTGGGTAAGAAAGGTGAGGTCATAAAGAGTCGAAGAGTTAGTACTTTAGATTTATTTAACCAGGACTCTAAATTAATGTTACTTTCATGGCAAATCCTATGTTTAGTCAGCCAAGGAGCCCATATGCTGAAGAACTGTTCGACACAATTATGGATGAATATTGGATCTGTTATTGGATGAACCCGTTATTGATATCAGTTATATGGTCAATTACTTTTGTGAAATGAGAGAGAAATACGGGCTAAATACTATTGTTGGAGATACGTTYCGTCTGGATATTGTAAAACAAGCATTAGAAGAAGCRGGGTTCAAAGTTTTATATATACAAAACCCTCATGCAATCTATGCAAAACTTGCTCCTAGAATTGAAATCCAGTTTGCCTAAAAACGTATTATTTTTGGAGATAATCCATGAGGTGAACACAAATAACATTGTTGTAAAAGTTAAAAATGATGGAAGTAAAGACTTTGTCAAAAAAGATGAAGTTAGAAGAAAGACAGATGGATTTTCAGCTTTTGTCTGCGCTCTGTGGCAAGCTGATCAAATACTAGTTGATGATGTGGACTTTTTAGTGTTTGATATAGAATATTAATAGGCTCTGTAAAAGGATGATGTTGATTATCTTGTTGAACTTTCGGGGTAGGTTAGTTGCATAATGGATCTGGAAAACTAAAGAAATTATACTCTTAAACATAAACAACGAATTTATCGGAGGAGAAATATGGAATTATTTGTTGGGATAGCTCTTATACTTATTGTATTTTTTTCTTCAAGTATTATTGAAAAAAGATTAAAGAATATAGAAAAACAAAACAATCGTGTAATAGAAATTTTAGAAGTAATTAGAGATAAGAAATAAATGTTCTTTAACTAACAGTTTTCTCTTATGGTACAAACGGGGCAGGTTAGTGGAAGAAGGAAATTCCAATCTCTGAATTTTTCTTCATAGTATTAACTCTCAATTCATACAATTTATAATCTTTAAAATTATGTAATGGGAGTGGAATACATGGGATCTAGAGAGTTAACAGGACGAGTAATTTTCAAAGGAGACCCTGGCTATAAAGAAGCCATTAAGAATTGGAACCCTTATGTTGATACTTTGCCTCTTGTCTTTGTTTTTGCACAAAATACCCTCGATGTAAGTAATGCCATTAAATGGGCTCGTAAGAATAATGTACCCGTGCGTGTTAGAAGTGGTCGACATGCTCTTGATAAGAACCTCTCAGTAGTAAAGGGAGGAATTGTTATTGATGTAAGTGACATGCAAAAAGTTCACTTAAATAAAAAAAAGGCAATTGCAACCGTCCAAACAGGAATTCACGTAGGCCCGCTTGTAAAAGGATTAGCTCGAAAAGGTTTTATGGCTCCGTTTGGAGACAGTCCAACCGTTGGCATCGGAGGAATTACGATGGGCGGTGGATTTGGAGTGCTCTCACGATCGATTGGTCTTATAAGTGATAACCTCCTCGCACTGAAAACGGTGGATGCAAAAGGCAGGATTATTCAAGCAAATAAGGACTTAAATAAGGATTTATTTTGGGCTTCTAGAGGCGGAGGAGGAGGTAATTTTGGATATAATACCGAATACACGTTTAAAGTTCGTCGTGCCCCTAAAACTGCAACCGTCTTCAATATCATTTGGCCGTGGGAACAATTGGAAACGGTATTTAAGGCTTGGCAAAAATGGGCGCCGTTTGTTGATGAACGATTAGGGTGCATACTTGAGATTTTCAGCAAAGTAAATGGCTTGTGTCATGCAGAAGGAATTTTCCAGGGTTCAAAAAATGAGCTGATTAAATTGTTGGAACCTTTAACAAATGTTGGAACCCCAACACAAATAGTTATAGAAACATTATCCTATCCAGACGCTATAGATTTCTTAGACCCTGACGAACCAATCCCTGGTAGATCTGATCAGAATGTTAAATTCTCCTCGGCTTGGGGACTTAATCTTTGGACGGAAAGACCCATTTTCATCATGAGACAATTTTTGGAAGAAGCCACTGGGACAGAATCCAGTTTCTTTTTTATAAATTGGGGTGGTGCTTTAAGCAGGGTACCTAGCAACAAAACAGCCTTCTTTTGGCGTGATCCATTGTTTTATGTGGAATGGACTGCTAGTTGGGAAAATAAATCACAAGAAGCTATGAATCTTGCATCAGTTGAAAGAGTACGTCAGCTGATAAAACCATATGTAACCGGTTCATATGTTAATGTTCCAGACCAAAATATTGAAAATTTTGGAGAAGCATATTACGGCTCAAACTTTGCAAGGCTTCAAAAAGTAAAGGCAAAATATGATCCCAAAAATTTATTTCATTTTCCACAGAGCATACCACCGTCTTTTTAAATAGTTTATTCGTTGTGTAAAACAAGATAAAATCCCTGCGTCTTGAGCTGCACCTCATTTGTTAGACCCATCTAACAAATGAGGTGCAGTTTTTGTTCTCTTTTTATTCGAAAATCAGCATTTATGGATTAACAAAGCCTTTTTAAAAAGGAGGTGAGATATTGGGAAAGGTGAAATTAAAAGGCATGAGCCCAGTAGATTACCGGGTTCATGTCCTCAAGGCTGCCTAATTAAATAAAGTGTCTAACTTTTTGAGTTCACTTCAATTAGGGTGGTTTTAAAATGGCTGGTTAAACAAAACACGAGGTAGTTACTGTGAATCCCCACTTAGTAAAAAGGAATAATGAGAATCGTGACAATACTCAATCGAAAAGTGCCAGGGACGGCGTGGAAGATGTGCATCATGTGGTCAAATGTGGAGTGAAAACTGACTCCTTTATTTAACTATGCCTTCACGAAGCCAAAAAGATCTTATCGCATTTCAAATACCCGGAAATCCAATTACAAGGGTTATGAAATCCTGCGAACAAGTGAGCATTCGAGAGATATTTGTATCAAATTGACGGAGTTTAATATGAGCTTGAAATCTCATATTAATATAAGGTGTTTTTGTGAAAATAAACAGATTAAATGGAAAAAAGTTGATTTTAAATCATATTGTGGGTTAGAAGGTATATGAGCTGCCTTCGAGGGGAGGAACCGGTGCATCAGTTTACTGTATGTTATTTTTATGTACTCTTCCTATTTTAATTATAGCATATAAAAAATGGATAATATAGACTATTTATTCCCATTTACTACTGGTAAAATCAATAGAACATTAATGGTTAGGAGAGATGTAGAATGAGTTCTTTGGCTCTCGGTTTTCAGGAAATAGAAAAAACACAGCTTTTGCTCGTTGGCGGAAAAGGGTTAAATTTAGGGGAATTGTCAAAAATTGAAGGAATACAAGTACCAGAAGGATTTTGTGTTACAACAGTGGGATATCAAGAAGCCATCGAACAAAACAAAACGTATCATGCTTTGTTGGATCGACTCACAATGTTAAAAGTAGAAGAACGAGAGCAAATTGGTGAAATCAGCAGGGGGATTCGACAAATCATTATGGAAGTAGAAATTCCTTCCGATGTTGTGAAAGCAGTTACTCACTATCTCTCCCAGTTTGGCGAGGAACATGCTTATGCAGTGCGTTCTAGTGCGACTGCTGAAGATCTACCACATGCCTCTTTTGCCGGTCAACAAGACACCTATTTAAATATTATCGGCGTCGATGCCATCATGCAGCATATTAGCAAATGTTGGGCGTCCCTGTTTACGGATCGTGCGGTAATCTACCGTATGCAAAATGGATTTGACCACAGTCAAGTTTATTTATCCGTTATCGTTCAAAGGATGGTTTTCCCACAGGCTTCAGGGATTTTATTTACCGCTGATCCGATTACTTCTAACCGAAAGCTGCTATCGATCGATGCCAGTTTTGGACTTGGAGAAGCACTGGTCTCTGGCTTGGTATCTGCCGATTGTTATAAAGTACAGGAAGATGAAATCGTCGATAAGAGGATCGCAACCAAAAAGTTGGCTATCTATGGACTAAAAAAAGGCGGAACGGAGACCCAGCAGATCGATCCCGATCAGCAAAAGACGCAAACACTTACTGAACAACAAATTTTACAACTGGCACGCATCGGAAGACAGATCGAAGCTTATTTTGGTTGCCCGCAAGATATCGAATGGGGTTTGGTTAATGATACATTTTATATTGTCCAGAGTCGGCCAATCACTACTTTATACCCAATCCCTGAAGCGAATGATCAAGAAAATCACGTTTACGTATCTGTCGGTCATCAACAAATGATGACCGATCCCATGAATCCACTGGGATTGTCTTTTTTCCTGTTAACGACTAATGCACCCATGCGTAAAGCTGGTGGAAGGTTGTTTGTTGATGTCACACATATGCTGGCTTCACCTGGCAGCAGAAAAATGTTATTAGATGGCATGGGACAACACGATCCGCTCATGAAAGACGCACTCATTTCCATAATAGAGCGAGGAGATTTCATAAAATCTTTACCAAATGATAGGCAAGAACAGAGTTCCGGTAAAAGCAATAAAGGGGTGTCGTCTGCGGATTCTAGGGGACAAATCGAAAACGACCCGACCATCGTTTCTGATTTGATTAAGAGCAATCAAACATCGATAGAAGAGTTAAAACAAAACATCCAAACGAAATCAGGATCAGATTTATTTGATTTTATTCTGGAAGATATCCAAGAATTAAAGAAGATTTTATTTGACCCACAAAGTTCAGCTGTGTTTATGGCTGCTATGGATGCTTCATCATGGATCAATGAAAAAATGAACGAGTGGTTAGGTGAAAAAAACGCAGCAGATACGCTTTCTCAGTCTGTACCAAACAATATTACTTCGGAAATGGGTCTGGCGCTATTGGATGTCGCAGATGTGATTCGTCCTTATCCAGAAGTAATTGATTATTTACAACATGTAAAAGATGATAACTTTTTGGATGAACTGGTTAAGTTTGATGGTGGACAGGAAACCCAAGACGCTATCCATGATTATCTCAGCAAATACGGAATGCGATGTACCGGAGAAATCGATATTACTAAAACTCGTTGGAGCGAAAAACCAACTACACTTGTCCCTGTGATTCTTGGTAATATCAAAAACTTTGAGCCTAATGCCAGCAATCAGAAATTTGAGCAAGGGCAACAGGAAGCTTTGAAAAAAGAACAAGAGTTATTAGATCGATTGAAACAACTACCGGATGGTAAACGAAAAGCCGAAGAGACCAAACGAATGATCAGCCTAATCCGGAATTTCATCGGTTATCGAGAATATCCAAAATACGGCATGGTTAATCGCTACTTCGTTTATAAGCAGGCTTTGATGAAAGAAGCCGAACAGCTCGTACAAGCCAAAGTCATTCGTGAAAAAGAAGATATATACTACCTCACTTTTGAAGAACTTCATGAAGTCATACGCACAAATAAATTGGATTACCAGATCATCAGCAAACGAAGAGAAGAGTACAAATTCTATGAAAAACTAACTCCACCACGTGTTATCACGTCTAATGGTGAAATCATTGTAGGTGAGTACAAACGAGAAAATCTCCCAGCCGAAGCTATAGTAGGTCTGCCTGTTTCTTCCGGAGTTATTGAGGGACGTGCGCGTGTCATCTTAAACATGGAAGATGCTGATCTAGAAGAGGGAGATATATTGGTCACCTCCTTTACTGACCCTAGCTGGACACCATTGTTTGTATCCATAAAGGGCTTAGTCACCGAAGTTGGTGGACTGATGACCCATGGAGCAGTTATCGCACGTGAATATGGCTTACCAGCGGTTGTAGGGGTGGAAAATGCTACCAAGATAATAAGAGACGGGCAACGAATTCGCGTGCATGGAACAGAAGGGTATATCGAAATAATATAAGTAGTGAATACCTCCAGATTTAATCAGTAGCACCGCAACAGTGGTTACCAGAGCGGTGACTTACAATCTTACCATTGGGACCAAAAGTTGAAGCCAACTTTATCGGTGGTGCATACTTACAAATGATAGTTACCGATCCAACGCCACTCAAAACATCAATATGGCCGATTTTCCAAATGTGGAGATCGGCTTTTTATATATAATTTTGTGAACGCTATAATTTAAACTAAATGGAGTGTTAGTTCCATAGGGCATAAAGGAAGACCACAATAAGTGGTTTCTTTTATTTGTTCAAAAATCAACATTTCTCTAGTCTTATTTAGGAAAGGAATTTTTTTCTGTCTCTTATGAGATTCTGATGAGTACAATTCGTGATAGAGGGCTGGTTAAATGGCAAGCAGCATTAATTATGCCAGAACTATATGACTCGTGAATTACTCAAAAAAGGATTTATCTAACCTGTGAAAGGGTGAAGGCTTATGAACGGACAAAGATATAAAGCTTTCTGTCCATCCTGTACATTTACAGTGTTTTCAAGATACACTTAGCCTAAATAATTATAAAGTCAAATGTACGTGTGGGTGTCATTTTGTTTTAGATATTAACTTTACAGAAAGGATTAAAAATATGGTCTTACGTTAAAGAGCCGAACTTGAAAAAGATTTTTATAAGAATGAACTGTTTGAAAATGGGATATTTCAAAACGTCCCAAGGAAAGCAACTCTGAGAACTCATTGTATGACCTTGAGTGCATTTACCATAGAGAAAAAAAAGCGAAGTTGATATATGACCAATCAAAAGGAACGCCACTTGAGTATATCTTATCTACTGGCCTTGTTGCTTCTTGGAAATTAGACGGAACCAAATTATCTGGAATAAAACCGCAATAACTACACCTAATAGAGTATCCGTCATTCTATCTATGGCATAATGTTTCGTTTGGTGTTCAAGTACAAAAACAAATAATATCGTGAGTGCGACTTGATGAATTACTGTTTTGTCAAATTTTAACCACTGCGTGATAAAACATCCTAAAAGAATTAATAGTCCTAAACTCCATCCATTTATACTCATATGTCTTGCAATGAGCACAATGACGGAAATACCAATCATGGTTCCAATTACACGTTGTATGGATCGTTGGACCGTTTTGTCCATTGTTGATTGAAGGCATAGGATGACCGTGAGTGGAGCTAGGTAAGGATGAGCGGAACCCAATAGTTTTGATAATTCCCAGGACAGGGCTGAACCTATTGCCATTTTCCATATTAGTATTGAAAAGTTCTTATTTGGCACTTCGTGTTTTTTTGTTTTCATATTTACCTCGGGATAATACTCTACTTTTTTATAGAATCCTTCTTATGGTGAATTTCTATGTATATGGATTAATTGTTTTTCTATGTAGTTGAATAAGTAAGGAACTATTGATTATGTTGCTACACAGTTCGTTGATGAAGAACAGGAGGTATAGAAGTTGAGATGCATGGGGAATGAAAGGCTTGTGACGGTGGATTTTTTATCCAGCAATTATAGATGGAAATAAGGTTTGTTCATCATACGCTGCTGAAGAGGAGCAGCAAAGGTTTTAGTTGAAGATGATGAATGAAATGCTGTTAGAAAGCATGTCTAATACTACTCCTATAATGAGTTAAAATATTAGATATTGCCCAAATGAATTAATTGACAATGAAGAAAATGGAGTTTTAGTTCAATATAGGATTGCAAGCAGAAACGATGATATCTATGTTCAATCACCCGAATACAACCCTAGCGATGGGAACAGCTGGTTTAAAAAAGGTAGTAAAGGAAATTCAACAAGAAATTTATGAAGATTCTTGGGAGGTTTTGTCAGGTCAGCACTTGAAAATCGTCAATTGAAAATTAAAAACCTGCAATTAGTCAAAAGGATTGATACCGAAATTATAAAAAAACAGTCAAGTTCATTCTGAACTGACCCAGGATTCGAATGGCGGGTCTTTTGGTTTATAAGTTCCATAGGGGTGCACTAAAAAAGACCACAATAATGAACTGCACCCCAATTGTTAGGCACCATCGCGGTAAAAAACCGGCTAGCTATCAATTGCTTCGTACGAGCTCTATGCTAATAGCTGAATGTGGACTTATTTTTCATGCTGAAGAACAGCTGCCCTTCAAATATCAAGATCAATGGTTCTCCGTATGGGTAGGGTCTGAACTTCCATCTAATAGAGCAGGATCTATAATGATTCTTGGGTAAATGGCTTCTTTTTTCAAATTGATATGCTTTGATAAAGCGTGATCCAAATGATACATTACCTTCGCTTTCATTTTTCCCCTCGTTTTGAGCAACAAAGTTTTCAATAGTTTTTAAAGCTTTTAGAAGGTCTTCAAAATATTTGGATCTTCTTTGCTTTTTGCAACTAAATTACTAAATCCTTAGATATCTAAAAAGGCACTCAAACAATTCGTATATTGTAGTTGCTGCTCATTTAGGTATCCTTTCTCCATAGAAATCTCCTCGTTTTTCATAAAATTTCATGGGTTGGAAATATATTGTTATCCCCTTTATAAGTATAATCTCAACAACTTGTTACATCTCTTCCTCAATCCTGTATTTAAATAATTTCTCATTGTAAACAAAAAGAACCTTCTCTTGGGAGTTTACATAAGCTAAATCAAATAAAGAATTGAGGGGGAATTACTAAAAATGTATGGTTTAATAAATGATGATATAAATGTAAATGATTTAAGAAGAATTGGTTTTGGTGGAGGGCACTTTGGAGGTTTTGGGAGACCATTTGGATTTGGAAGACCGTTTGGATTTGGAAGGCCATTTGGTTTTGGAAGACCGTTTGGTTTTGGCTTTCCTTTTCTAGGAGGGCTTGCTGCAGGAGCGTTGCTTGCAGGGCCATATTATGGTGGCTATGGATATGGTGGCTATGGGTATGATGGCTATGGATATCCAGGATATGCTCCATACCTATCCCCATATTCATACTACCCTTATTGAGAAAAGAAGTTAGTGGCTAAGAGCAAATATGAGAGAGCGGATATGAAATTGTACAGATACTTCTAATTTTAAAGCCCTTATCTTTAAAGTGG
This sequence comes from Peribacillus sp. P4_B1, assembly GCF_056402395.1. NCBI lineage: Bacteria > Bacillati > Bacillota > Bacilli > Caryophanales > Bacillaceae > Peribacillus > Peribacillus sp. P4_B1. Next base: position 6,219 of record NZ_JBFUHM010000071.1, on the reverse strand, counting down.
GGCTTAATTTTTATTAAAAAGGTAAATCATCAGGAATTACGGGGTTAACCTTCTTCACTAACTCCGTAATATCAATGTCTCCATTATAAACAACTTTAAAATCACCACTAAAAGCAAATTCCCCTTTTAATCTGTTGAATCCATTCGTATGCGGCAATTGCAGCTGCCAATCTGAATAAGTAGCTCAGAAACTTCATGAGTTGCGGGTAAAGTTCAAATAAGGCTCTCTCCTTATTTGGTGAGGGGTTAAAGGGCGTGCGTTCGTTCGTATATAATGGGTAAAAAGGGAGGTTCCCTTTTGATGTCTATTCGTGACCGAGGAATTCTAATTTCGTCTAGTAATGCTACTGAAGCAAAAAACATACTGGAAACAACTCCTCAAAACAAGCCACCTTCCATTATGGGATTAGCTTTTCTGGGGTATCTTGGTGGAACCATTCTTGAAGTTATAGAAAAAAAAGTGATAGTCAATTATTCACATTTAATAGAATTGAAAAAATTTCAAGAAATATTCAAAATGATACATATGATGTTCCATTACATATAATTGGATATGAGGGAACCATCAACCTACCTTTTAAGTTAAAAATATACTAAATATAGTGTGATTTCATACAAACATCGGTATATTAACCTTATCTCATTCCCTTAGGATATCTGAGTTGCTTTTTCTCTATTTCCTTTTTCAATGCGGATGAAGAACGGAATAATGAAACTTAGAAGTATATTCCGGCCAACGATGCAAAGGTAATCAAATGATAGCCTCTATCGGACCAATGCAATTGATACAATTGGTCCGATAGAGGCACCTACGAAAGCCATAAACATATGAAACGAAACAGCAATACCACGAGAAGATCCAGCTAGTTGTCCAATTAATGAAATGATGGTAGGAAGGGGCAAGGCAATCCCTGTAACTAACTAACATTCCAATGATACCAACAGCTCGAATCAATAATATTTGCCAGTGGTTTAATCCAAAATTAGGACCACTTAGATAACTTACTAGGGTTGTATAGTAGCCAGCTAGTGAAATAAAGAGCACTGTTGAAATAATATAGTAAATAGGTAAGTCTTTTTTATTAAATATTACTCCAATTTTAATAAAATTAGAGAAAACAGACCCTTTAGGTTTCTTATTTGCATCCCTTGGTATAAAATAGGCGATTAATATAGCTGATATAAAAAGGACAGACTTTTCAAGGAGAGAAGTCTGTCAAAAAACAAATCAAGTTAATCAATCAACACTTCGGTCTTACCGCATATTAGTAGATTCCGTTAAGAATACACTGCTATTTCGTATCTACATATTATTTGCACCAGAACCCATATTACCATTATGATCTCAATACCATTACTATTTGGGTCCTACCTCGGCCCAAACCCTTATTAGAAAGCAAAGCAAGTACAACCGATACCCCATTTAGTTCCATCATTTCCTATTACGGTATGAGTGTGTTGATGGAGAGGGTTACTGCAACTATGTTTGTGATCATGGGCATCGTGAGAAAGTATATTGTCGGCTAGGTTAGCACCACCATAACCATAAACTCCCGTCGGTGACCAATCAGGTGATGCTGGCGGCAATTCAGGTGATAAATTTTTAAATTCATCATTTCCATAAACAACCTGCCCACCCATAATGGTGAGTAATGATTCAAGGTCTTTGATTTCTTCTTCTTGCACAGTAAAGTAGTCAGCAGACAATACAGCAATATCAGCAAACTGACCTACTGCAAGGGTACCCTTTTTATCTTCATCACCGGAGAACCATGCACTTCCTTTGGAATATAGTTCCAGAGCTACTTTTCTGTCAAGTTTATTCTTTTCATCGTATATCGAAAGACCACCAATGGTTTTTCCTGCAACCATCCAGTAAAGAGCAACCCAAGGGTTATAGCTGGAAACCCTCGTTGCATCACTACCGGCGCCAACAGGTATACCCAGGTCTAGCATACGATAAATCGGAGGAGTATGCTTTGCAGCTTCCTTTCCGTATAAATCAACAAAGTATTCACCTTGGAAAGCCATGCGGTCTTGGATGGCAATACCGCCATTTAAAGCCTTAACACGTTCCATACTACGATCTGAGATTGTTTCTGCATGGTCAAACCACCAGCGTAGACCATTAAATGGAATTTCTCTGTTGACTTCCTCAAAAACATTTAAGAAACGTGTTATTGACTCGTCATAAGTTGCATGTAAACGGAATGGCCAACGGTTTTCCACCAATAGAGAAATTACTTTCTTTAAGTCAGCTTCCATCACCGTAGCTAGGTCGGGCTGCGGCATTTGAAATTTTTCAAAATCGGCTGCCGAGAATACTAACATTTCTCCAGCACCATTCATTTTATACTTATCATTTCCTTGACCCGGAGAAACAATTTTTGCCCATGAAGCAAAGTCTTCATATTCATGATCTGGATTTTGCGTAAATAGATTATAAGCAATACGCAAAGTTAATTGATCCTTCTCGGCTAAATGTTCAACAACTTTGTAATCATCAGGATAATTTTGGAATCCTCCACCTGCGTCAATGGCACTTGTAATACCTAATCTATTTAATTCGCGCATAAAATGGCGAGTAGAGTTAATCTGGTCGTCAATATTAAGTACTGGAGCTCTACCCAAACTTGAATATAGAATAGAAGCGTTAGGATTGGCAATTAAAAGACCCGTTGGATTACCTCGTTTATCTCGCTGAATTAAACAGCCCGGAGGATCTGGGGTATCTTTTGTGTATCCCAATGCACGCAACCCTGCACGATTTACAAGTGCTCTATCATAAAGATGTAGCACAAAGACAGGTGTGTCTTCAGAAACAGCATTAATCTCTTCCAAAGTTGGCATCCGTCTTTCTTTAAATTGAAATTCAGACCAACCTCCAACTACTCTTACCCACTGGGGAGCAGGTGTACGCCTTGCCTGCTCTCTAAGCATTTCCAGAGCAATAGCAAGTGATGGCACACCTTCCCAGCGCAATTCCATATTATAATGAAGACCGCCACGAATAACGTGTATATGAGAGTCATTCAAGCCCGGAATAGCTCTCTTTCTTTTAAGGTCTATTTTTTTGGTATTTTCTGTGGCACTATCAAGAAGCTCATCTCCACCTACTGCAGTGATTAAACCATCAGTTATGGCGATAGCCGATACCTCAGGTTGAGATGGGTCAAGGGTAGTGATTTTTCCGTTATATAAGATCATATCCGGTAAATTCATGTTCACACCTCGTCTACTTCCTATTATTCTGTAACCATGGATGAAATATTTTACCGAGAATCGGCATTACTACCCATGATAGCAAGGACACTATACATACTGAAACAAAAAAAGCTGACATAATAGGAATCATATTTTTTATAAAAGGTCCTACCACTTTAGGAACCAACATGCTAAGAGGCCATACACCAAGAACGGTAACAATGGACATTTTCCATTTTGGCGGTGGAACTGGCATTTTCGGAGTAACAAACCAATAAGCCAAACTGCTTTCAGTTTTGTACGTTGGATTAGTAGCTTGAAATAGTTCTGCCTTTTTTAACAAATCTCGACGAATATCTGATTCTTGCCAAGCACGAAGATGCTCATACGTATCAAAGCGAAAAACAACAGTATACTCTCTGGATCCGTTATTGGGGACTATTAGATTTACGCCTAAATGCCCTGGAAATTTAGTAGCGGCAGCTTCGATTTCATGTCTCCACGTTTCAAACTGTTTTTCTCTACCTTCTTGAATTTCCCATGTAACAATCGTTGTTACTGGACCACCAGCATCCATAGTGTTCCCTGTATGAGTTTCTCCGACTGTTACTCTTTCCTGATTCATATTTTCCTGCTTGGAGGCGCGCCATGTACCATAGTATATGCGTATTCCACACCTTGACCATAAGCACCAGTGTGTTCTTTTACAATTTCCATAACAGCATCATAAGTGTCTTTGCGTGCCCAGTCACGTTGGTATTCAAGTAAAACTTGAATTGCTGTCACTGGAATTGCTCCAGCTTGTTCTACACGACGCATAGCAGCGTTATGTGCTGTCAAACTAGTACCACCTGAAGCATCATCAACTGCATAAACTTCATAGCCAGCTTTAATTGCTTCAAGCACAGGGAATGCAAGGCAAACTTCAGTCCAAAGTGCTGCAAATATCAATTTTTTTCTACCTGTTGCTTTAACTGCCTCAACAAATTTTAAATCTTCCCAAGAGTTCATTGAACTACGTTCTATAATTTCATGGTTTGGAAATATGTCAAGAATTTGTGGCCAAAAATAACCAGAAAAGCTTTGTGTTTCAACTGTAGTAAGAATAGTAGGTACGTTAAAAGCTTTTGCTGATTTAGCAAGCAGCATAACGTTATTCATTAATGTTTGTCTGTCAATGCTTGCAACTCCAAAAGTCATTTGAGGCTGAAAATCGATCAAAATTAATGAACTGTTCTCCGGAGTTAACAATTCTAAATTACTCATATAAAACACTCCTTTTTTAAAATAAAGTTTTTTGAAACAATATTAATATTTATTTAAAGGCAATTATTAGTTTCAGCTGTAATCGTAAAAATAAAAGCCTTGCTATACTTCTTATTTAAAAAGTAGCGCTAATTAAATCAGCGCTACTTTTATGCTATCCACTTTTAAAAAAAGTGATTTATAGCTAAATAAATTTATGCATTTTGTTTACTAAGATCTCGCTGAGCTCCCATATAGCTTCCAATTACATTTTGATAGCCTGGAAGATTACTAGCAAGCAAATTGCCAAAACCTTCGACATCGTTGCGCCAATCGCGTTGTAGTTCGCATGCTACGCTAAACCAGTTCATAAGTTGCACGCCATTATGTGCCATACGCGTATTGGCAGCTTCTGCAACTTGTTTACTGAAAGTTCCTGAAGCATCAGTAACAGCAAATACTTCATACCCAGCTTTTATAGCGGAAAGTGCCGGGAAAGCAACGCAAACATCCGTAACTACGCCCGCGATAATAAGTTGTTTTTTTCCAGTTTTTTTGATTGCATTTACAAAATCATCATTATCCCATGCGTTAATTTGTCCAGGACGAGCTATTTTTGGTGCATCAGGAAAAAGATCAACCAATTCTTGCATTAGTGGTCCATTAGGTCCGTTTTCAAAGCTTGTTGTTAAAATAACTGGTAAATCAAAAAACTTAGCAGTGTGAGCAAGAGCCAAAACATTGTTCTTAAATTCATCAACACCATAATCACGAACTAGTCCAGCCATAAGGCCAGTTTGATGATCCACTAAAAGAACGACAGCATCATCTTTGGAAATACGAGAATAGAGATCAGACATTATGTATTCCTCCTAAAAATTAAGTAATCGAAGAAAGTTTAAATATTATAATAAATTCCTTCGTTTGTTACAATCGATTTATAACTAAACTGATTGTTAATATTAGTTTATCTATAAACTTATGACAAGTCAATAATTTCATTACAAGTCATAAAAAACCAATTGGATATTTTAAAAAAATGCTTCTATTTATCTAAAGCAGGAGTTTTATCTATCCAATTTATAAATTGTTGTAAATAACGCTGAAGATAACGTTTTGTCTTTTCGTCAGTAAGCACTTTCTGATCGGAATCAATCTTTTCATGTACTTGAGAAATCAGCACTTTTTGAAATGGAAGAACATGAACTTGCATAGTTTCTAGTATTTCTCTGATTTGCATCTGAGCATAAACAGTACCTAACCCCCCAGGAGTTGCTCCAATTAGGCCAACCGGTTTTCTGCTAAGAACAGCGGATTCCCGAGGTCTTGATGCCCAGTCCAATGCATTCTTTAATACGCCTGGAATTCCAGAATTGTACTCTGGACTTACAATAATGATACCGTCAACGTCTTGGATAGCAGATTTAAATGATGTCACTGTTTCTGGAACACTTATTTCTAAGTCTTCATTAAAAAAAGGTAGATTATTTATCTCGATCCAACGAAATTGATGGGAATCATCCATCTCTGTTAATGATTGAGCAATGATTCGATTATAAGAGTTTTTTCGTAAACTACCACAAATAAGGCCAATTGTCTTAGACATATATTTCCTCCCCTGTTAAAATCACCTCATCGTACCATTATATAGCAAAATGAAAAAAGTGGCTTTATGCCTAATCTCAAACTGTTTAATTTAATGAAGTGTTTATTACAAAAAATCTAGGATGTAAGGATTTCTCATTAGTTTTCTTATTATTGGCTAGTGTG
>NZ_JBFUHM010000070.1:0-16345 GCF_056402395.1 Peribacillus sp. P4_B1 | reverse complement strand
CCTGTGGGGTCTCACCTGTCCCGCTGCTCCCGCAGGAGTCTCGCACTTCCGCTCCAATCAACCTTAAATAGTTTCGTTTTAAAAACAACAATCTTTACGAAAAGAGCCTACAATAAACAGCGTATATCTAGATTCAAAAACCAATTAAAATAAAGCAAAGACGGTTTAAAATATTTTGAATAACAACTCTTTTTGGTAAGTGAAGGCAAAAAAAAGGAGGGGTTTTTCATTCGTTTGACTAACTCACCTTCTTTAGTAGACGGGATTTTTGAATCCATTGGGATTGAAGAACATTAATTTTCTTGGTGTATGCCACTTAAATTTCGCCCTCATTCAATTTATATTAATAAGTTTGTAATTCATGGAATACAAATTATAAGTGAAGTTTCGATACTTTTAAAATATGGGGGAGGCAAATGAATGAGTTTTTGGAGAAAACAGCAAGGTTCGAGCACCGGTTTTGGCTGCAAATCTTAGGAGACCATTCCAGATTCATCCATGAATCTTTAGCTCCGGTTGAAGTGGAAAACATTGAAATTGCTTCAAAATTCATTCAAGTATTTGATACTCTACTTGGTAAAGCCAATTCTGAAGAGATTACTCAACTTACTGTCACGGCAGAAGAGGAAGTTTTAAGACTCCGGGAGTTTAAGCTAAGCCTTTTAAAAGAACATCTGGTAGGGAAAATTAAAATACATCTTTCACCTACTTTCATTAATCATATGGTGAACGAATTGGAAGAATATTTAAGATTATTGAAATACTTCAATGCAAATCAAATGCCGCCGGTTTTTCATGAACTCCATCATCATTTGGTTTGGCTGTTAGATGCAGCAGGGCATGCAGGGGCAATATCATCCAACATGGACGATGTTGAAAAAAGATTAAAAGAGAAAAGTGACCAATATAAAAAACATTTTAATGATTATTATTTAAAAGCAGTTGAATTGGCTGGATATTTACGAACAAATCTGTCAACATTCCCGGCATTGGAAAAAATGAATGCGGACGTCAAATTGGAAATGAAACTCTTTCAGCACTTTCTGCATGAATTGGAGGAACTTGAGCTTAGTGCGCAGGCTCTTGGAACGTTTTCCCCATTAATGGCAGATCATATGTGGCGTGAAGAATGTTATTATTTGACGAAACTGGCAGAATCGACAAACACGGAAACGCCAAACTGCGATCCAGCGAAACCGAGGCTAGTCGAATAAAAAAGTACCTCATGGAGCCCTTTCTTTAAACGGGCTCTTTATATGTGCTTTCCTTAATGGATGTGATTTATAAAGGAAGTTAATTCCTATCCTTATGTTATACTAGAAGAACTAAAATTAATTATAGAAGTATAGGAGTGCTGAAAGATGTTTGGAAATTCTTCCAATTTGACAGATGGCATTTATTTTGGAGAATCGTTACCACAACAAATCGCTAAACACATTTTAAAAAAAATCATTGAAGGTGAAATAGAAGCTGGAGAGAAAATCGTCGAAGAAGACATTTCCAAAGAATTGAACACTAGCCGTGCACCCGTACGGGAAGCCCTATATCTATTGCAGGTCGACGGTATTGTTGAGAGGATGCCGCGGCGGGGAACGATCGTCAAGCCATTTTCACAAAAGGAAATCATTGAATATAATGATGTTACGATCGGGTTGATCCAGATGGGCATTGATTTTTCCCAAGGGAAGTGGCATGCAGAAAATAAGCAATCATTACAAAGGCATTTGGAAAGTGCAACCGATGAGTGTGAAAATAGCAATGTAATCGAGTATCAAAAAAGGGCAACACAGATATTTCGCTATATTTTTTCAATCGCTAATAATAAAGCATTATCAAGATTTTTTGAAGAAGCCAGTCATATCCTCATGGTTTTTGCCCAAAGTCAATGGAATACGGAAACGATGGAAAACTTCCATTATAGATTAAAAATGTCCATTGAGGCCATTCTAGAAGATGATTTCGTTAAAGCAAAAAATGAAATTCATGAAGCCTTGAGCCGTGGAGTGATGTAGAGTCTTTGACTCTAAAACCGAATTGTCGACAATCGACAAAAATAATGTTATGATGTAATCGTATTCAAACAAGAATATCATCACCGAGATTAAAGTGAGATGGGAGGATATTATGCAAGCATTCGATTTTACAGAAAAAGTAGCAATTGTTACCGGCGGCGGCGGGGGTATCGGCCGGGCAGCGTCTATTACACTTTCAGAAAATGGAGCCAAAGTGGTTGTTGTAGACCTTTCCGAAGAGGCTGGCCTGCTAACGGTAAATAAAATCAAAGAAAACGGCGGCGAAGCGAAATTTGTAAAGGCCGATGTTACAAAGGAAGACGACATTAAAAATTATGTTCAAAAAACGATAGATTCCTATGGCAAAATCGATATTTTCTTGAATAATGCCGGGTGGGAAGGCAAAATAATGCCTCTTATCGATTATCCTACTGAGGTTTTCGATCAATTAATGTCAATAAATGTACGCGGCGTTTTCTTGGGCTTAAAACATGTATTGCCCCATATGATTGAACAAAAAAGCGGGGCAGTCGTGAATACAGCTTCCGGAGCGGGTTTACTGGCAACGCCAAACATGGTGGCGTATGGCGCAAGTAAACATGCAGTTCTTGGAATGACGAAAACAGCTGGTGTCGAGGTTGCTCCACATGGTGTCAGGGTGAATGCGGTCTGCCCAGGTGTCGTCAACACGGCTATGATGCGGTCGATTGAAAGCGGATTTGGCCAAGGTGATTCCGCTGCAGCAGAAACGGCTAGAAAACAGTTGGAAGCGACGACTCCGGATGGCCGGTATGCTGAGCCTGAGGAAATCGCAAATCTAATGATGTATCTAGTATCCGATCTTTCCAGCCACATTACGGGTCAAGAACTTGTAATCGACGGAGGGGCCATTTTAATCTGATAAGTAAAAAACTTTATAGGGGGACCCATAGATGAGTTTAAAAGGAAAAGTCATAATAATTACAGGAGCGGGCAGCGGAATTGGTAAGGAAACGGCATATAAATTAGCTGAACAGGGAGCTATTGTGGTAGCGGCTGATTATAATGATGTTGCCGCTAAGGAAACGGCTGAATCTATTCAACAAAAGGGAGGCACGGCATCTTTTGTGAAAGTGGACGTAGCTAAAGCGGAAGAAGTGGAAGCGATGGTCGAAGCAGCAATTGCCAATCATGGCACCATCAATGGCATATTCAACAACGCTGGAATTGGACTAGTAAAACCATTTTTGGAAATGGATCCAGAATCATACCACAGAGTCGTTGATGTTGACCAACACGGCGTATATTATGGCATGTATTATGCAGCAAGGAAGATGGTGGAGCTTGGTGTAACTGGGGCAACAATCGTTAATACCGCTTCTATATATGGGACAATGGTTTCAATTGGCAGCTTTAATTACCATGCCGCAAAAGCTGCAGTCATCGCCATGACTAAATCCGGTGCCATTGAACTTGCGCAATATGGGATTCGTGTCGTCGGCGTTGCACCAGGTTTCATCGAAACGCCGATCATTGGTGAAGATCCAGAGTTCCTGGACAGTTTGGCACAACTTCATATGAGGAAAAAATTGATTCAGCCAGAAAAAGTTGCTGAAGTTGTAACGTTCTTGTTCTCTGAAAAAGCGGACGCCATTAATGGACAAGTCATCCCTGTTGATGATGGATTCTTAAGCTTTAAAGGATAATTATAATCAAAGGATTTTCGAGATAACTTAAAAAGGGAGTTTTGACAAATGAGCGAACGATTCGATGATAAAGTTGTAATCATTACTGGGGCAGGATCAGGGTTAGGACAAGCAGCCGCATTGGAATTGGCTAAAGAAGGGGCTAAACTTTCATTAGTTGATTTAAACGATGCATCTTTGGAAGTGACAAAAAAATTAATCTTGGAAATTGCACCAAAATCGGACGTGCTTCTGGTCACTGCAGATGTATCTGATGAAGAAGCAGTAAAGAACTATGTAGACCAAACAGTCAGCAAGTATGGAAGAATCGATGCATTTTATAATAATGCGGGTATCGAAGGTAAACAAGCCCCAATGGCTGAATACGATAGCAAAGTTTTCAACAAAGTGACGGACATCAATATCAATGGTGTGTTCTATGGTATGAAATACATTCTGCCAATCATGAAAGAACAAGGATCAGGGGCAGTTGTGAACGTGGCTTCCGTAGGTGGAATTCGTGCTGTGCTTAACCAAAGTGCTTACGTTGCGAGTAAGCATGCTGTTGCAGGCTTAACGAAAACAGCTGCCATAGAATATGGTCAATATGGAATCAGCATAAATGCCATTGCACCAGGAGTTATCTTAACGGCAATGGTAGAAGGTTCATTCAGGCAAATAGGCGGGGAAAATTGGGAAGAAGCAATGGCAGATTTCGTCAGTGTGAATCCTAAGAAACGCTTTGGTAAACCTGAAGAGGTCGGCCGTTTAGTCGCCTTCCTATTATCAGGGGAATCGGAGTTCATCAACGGGGCTGTCATTCCGATTGATGGCGGACAATCTTCACAATACTAAACGTGTAAAGGGAGTGACAGTATTAGGTCACTCCCTTTTTAATCGTATCCTTTTATTTTATGACCAAATGAATTCAAATTTTAAAAATCAGAAACGAAATACGAACCATTAGAATAGTAACGGAACTCATAAAAAAACGCCATATTAAGGCGCATAACAAACATTAAAGAAACCAATCGTTACTTTTCTTTATCATGAAGCTYGTCTTCATATTCAGTTTCCAACATACCATACAGACCATTCATTTCTTGTTCATCCGGATCTGCTCCAAAGTCGTTCGTGGATTTTGTCTTTTTGTCATCAAGGATTTCTTCTTTATCATTCTTCTTATCCATACATAACACCTCCAACTATTAGGATGTCTCATTGTCCCAATAAATATACTAAAGTGACTCAGGTACTTTTAGGATTTCTTGCGGCTAAGTTCAGAGATTATAGATAGAATACCAATTTCATTATCCTGAACATTTAATGATATTCTAAATAGTTATTACTCTTACTATTTGTTAAGATATAAATATATAACCTAGAGATAACGGAGAGAGAATGTGAAGAAGAAACGAAAGAGATCTAAGAATGCTTTTGTCATTTTCATCCTGATTTTTGCATTTTTGCTTATAAAGGAGATCATGAAAAGCCCATATTCCGAAAATGTTTCCACATCAGTAAATTCGCTTGATTCTTTTGCGAACGTAAAAAAGTATAGTACACTTCTCCGCGACGAGCTGTCTAAATACGGACTTGAGGAGCATACTTCGACATTGATTGCCTTGATGCAGCAGGAAAGCCGAGGACGGGGCGGTGATCCAATGCAGGCATCTGAGTCGGCGGGGCTTGACCCGAATACAATCACAGATCCAACGGAAAGCATTAAGTATGGAGTGAAACATTTCAATAGGATCAATGAATATGGCAATGAAAAGGACGTGGATTTTGCTACGATCATTCAAGCTTATAACATGGGAATTGGTTATATTGATTTCGTTGCAAATAAAGGGGGCAAGCATACTGAAGAGCTTGCGAAGAAGTTCTCCCTGCTTCAGGTCGAAAAAAACCCCACCCTCTATGATTGCGGCGGTGACAAAGAGAATTTCCGATATCCATATTGCTACGGTGACTACTCATACAGTGCAAAGGTAACGAAGAATATCGATGAACTTGACAGTATATCGGCACAAGCCGATGGGGAGTGAGGGGGAACAAAAAGCCTACTGAATGAAGCAGGCTTTTTGTTCATGGTAATGCTACCTCTTTTGCGGAGTTCAAAGAATCAAAACGATTGTCATTTATTGTTCAACCATGGAAGGAGGTCGTTATGTTTATAGAGTTTCCCGGATTCCTCAATGATTTGTGAAAGAAGGATATCAATGGAATCAAGTAAAGAGTTTAAGGCTTGTTTAACAGAACCACTCTCAAATTGCTCTAAGGGCACAGGTAACTCTTCCTCGTCCAAAATAAAATGTGACCCATCCGGAAGCACCATGATATCAATGATCAAATCCTCAAAGGATAACAACTTATCCGCCATAAATGTATTTTTTACAATATTAAAATAGGAACCTAAATAATTGCCTTCATTATCTCTCCTATTATCTCTCCAAATGTATAAATTATAAGGGCGGTCTTTCCAATAATAAGCTATCGTATAACTTCCAATGGGTATGTTTAATTCTATAGGACCCRCTTTCATCGTGAACGCATCCATGATTTCATGAAAAAGCACGACATGATGATTTTGTGCGTTTAATAGCAAACAGGTATGTTCTACAACTAAAGAGTCATAGCGGATTTTTCTTTCAATTATTTCATTGCCAAGTTGAAGTGCTGTTGTATATATTTTGTCCATCATTTTATTTCTCCCTTAAAAACCATCTAGATCATTAGCCATTTGTTTCTTTTCTGCTTTGGTAAATATCAAAACCCAATTTCACAAGTACCGAGAAATTAGGTGTTAACTATTTCAAAATCGTTCACTCTTCTGCCTAATCAGAATGTTGTTTATTGGAACTTATCCTTGATACGCCTGCTCTAAAGTTTTAATGTCAATTTTCTTCATTTGGAGCAACGCCTTCATCATTCTTTCCGATTTTTCAGGATTGGAGTCGTTCACCATCTCGGTTAGACTTTCTGGGATGATTTGCCATGATACGCCAAATTGATCTTTCAGCCAACCGCACACTTGCGCCTTTTCATCTCCGCCTTCCGAGAGTTTTCCCCAATAATAGTCCAATTCTTTTTGATCCTCGCAATGGATGATAAATGATATTGCCTYTGTGAATTTGAATTGAGGACCGCCATTTAATGCTACGAATGTTTGTCCTTCCAATTCAAATTCCACGGTCATCACAGAACCCATTGTCTTTCCATGGATTTGATTTCCTTCATTTCCATAGCTAGTGATTCTTCCGATCTTAGAATTTTCAAAGATGGATGTGTAGAACTTCGCCGCCTCTTCGGCTTGTGAATCAAACCAAAGGTTAGTTGTGATTTTTTGAATTTTGTTTTTCATGATTTTTCTCCTTTATTGTTTTCATGTATAGCCAGGATAATTAAATTTGTTATTATGATCATGGAAATGCGAAAGATTAAATACCTTTAAATTACCGTTTTACTATACACCATTTATCATGAACCAAGAAAATGATATAAGGTTAGGGTATGTATCCAACCAATCATTTAACTAATCCCTTTAATCCTTGGTGATGGAAATACAAAAGGATATAGAAACTTTTCATTTGTGAAAAGTCCTATATCCAAATTTCGTTTCTCAGCTCTCGAAGTTAAATTGCCATTGGATTCCGAATTTATCCGTTAATTGACCGTAAATTTTACTCCAAAATGTTTCTTGAAGCTCCATCCCAACCTTACCGCCTTGACTAAGTTTATTAAAGATCGATTTAATTTCATCCAAATCCTTACTAACAAATGCCAAGCTGATATTATTTCCTTCGACAAAAGGCATGCCAGGAAAAGTATCTGAAAACATGATATTGCTTCCATTAATACTTAGCCTTGTATGCATGACTAAATCTTTCGCTTCTTCTGGAAGCGGAAATTCAGGATTAGGCGGTGTTTCCCCAAAGGTCATGATATTAGGTGATGCCGTTCCAAAAACCTCTGCGTAGAACTCTACTGCTTGTCGACAATTCCCATTGAAATTAAGATATGCATCAACTGACATGTACCTCACTCCTATTTTCTTATTTATTTTTCATTGCTCCTAATTGATTACTTATTACCTTACGAAAAATTCCGGTGGCTCAATCCCGAGTGTTCTGAGATAAATATATCCCTGTCCTCTGTGATGGATTTCATTTTCGAGGGCATATTGAAGTCTCTCAAAGTGGCTTTGTGAGGGTCCGAAAAAGGGATCCTTTTCAACCGCTTCAAGTGTTTCCTCGGTAATTTCCTCCCACAGTTTTCTAGTATCTTGCCTTACTGCTTCGCATGCAGATATTAGTGCCTCTTTTGTAGAAAGTGCAGCAAACGAATCTGGAAACTCCCATACACTAAGTGCAATTCCACGCATATATCCAGTTTCAATGTTCATGATTTCTTTAACCATCTCGGCGAAAGGGCGAAGCTTCTCGGCCGGTGTATAGTGAAATAATTCTTCTTCAGGAAAGGCTTCAAGTACCCGCATTGTCAATCTCCTGTTGCCTTCTAATATATTTAACAATCCTTCTTTCGATAGAAACATTATTTACCTCCTTTGATAGATACTCTATAGAAGTTCTGTGAAAAATCGAAAAGTCCTGCAAATTCCAGTATATAAAGATCGATCAGTTTTTTTAATGTAACTACCTGGGCAGATTCAAGATTATTAATGGTATGAGTATGATTCTGTAGAACATTCTTCTTCTACACTTGATGGAGTGCTAGTGACATTAAAAAAGAGAGGGTCTTTATTTCAAAAAGAGAGATAAAGTTATGTTACATTAACTGTGGAAGCGCAATTTCTGGAAGGTCATTTGAAATATGTAGGCGATAAAACTAAACAAAATTCGTAAAATATTTGACTAATGGAGCATAATCAATTTATCCTTTTTTTCTTAAGGTGTACAGGTTACAAAAACAGAAAATGATTGTTTTTAACTTTATTTTGCTTCTTAATAAGCGGAGAGAAGTTTGGTGGATATTGCTTAAATCTTACATTTATTATAGGATTCAAGTAGTCATATGTTTCCATCGCAAAATATGCTAAAAAGGGAAGAGTATCAATAATAACGGAACCAGCAGAAAGGGAGAGAAGCCAATGATTAATAAAGTCGGACAAATTATGTTATACGTTAATAACCAGGATGAGTCATTGAAATTTTGGACGGAAAAATTCGGATTTAGCGTAATTTCTGAAGAAGATAACGGCCAAGGGTTAAGATGGATTGAAATTGCTCCAACAAAGGATGCACAAACGAGTATCATCCTGCATAATAAGGAATTCATAGCTAAAATGCAGCCTGAATTAAATCTTGCTACACCCTCGTTAATGTTTTACTCGGATAATCTTGATGAATTATATAAAGACTTTTCGGAGAAGAATATCAAAGTGGGGGAACTTGTAAATATGCCATCTGGAAGAGTCTTCAATTTTGCTGATAACGAAGAAAATTACTTTGCGGTCATGGAAAAAAAGTGACTCACATAKCAAATGATTAAAAACATCAAAACGACTATGGAAACTTTTTTAGTCGTTTTGATATGTCATGACATCATGTTATATCGCTTAATACTGTATGGGTCCTATTTAGTCAGCAGGCCGTGGTCCAGCGGCAATTCCAGAGTTTTCAACAGTCATGATCGGTCGAATGGTTATATCTCCATTCACGTAAATTTGGCAGGATAAACGCAAATGATCCTCCATTCCTTTTTCCTCAAAGACCTTTTTTTCTTTATTTGTGACTTCCAAAAAATCACCTGCCAATATTTCCACTCTGCAAGTTGTACACTTAGCTTTCCCTCCACATCTGTGGAGAATATTTATACCGTTATCTTCCATCGCTAATACTAACTTTTTTCCCATTTCAACTTCAAACGTTCCTTGGTCAAATACAGTTACGTAAGGCATTTTATACCACCTCATATAAATTATAGGATATCTTCCAACGGGTCATTAACATATTTATTCTCTTACCTTGTCCATATGACAGAAAAAAATGTGAAAAAATCATTACTGATTGTTAAACCCCATTCGTAAAACAAAGTGCTTAACTCATTAGATGAATAATTAATTATCTTGAAGACAAACTTTAAGTAGATTGAAAATTATAGATTTAACAAGCTTCAAATAGGTCCAATTACGAAAATAATTATGGTTTACTTAAAAAAAGAGTGAAAAATAAAGGGGAGGCCCTGTCTGTGAATAATGGTAATTGTGATTTTTCACCAATGAAACAAGTTTTAAAAGAGGATATTCGCCAAGTAATAACGGCATTACAGGATAACTTGGAAGCAATGGGTGATGAAAATTATTGCCTTCTTGGAAATTTTGAAAAAATTAAAGAAAAGTTTGTATACATTGATATGAAAGCAGCAACATTTTATTTAAACTGTTATTTGTCACCGTTTACGGACAAATATCCCGAATTATCAACTTGCGTTCAAAATTTATCGAATTTGAGACATGGCGGGTTGATTGTGATTCAACGGGGAGATCCCCTTGATTCATTGATTCAGCCCGGTATTTCAATAGGAGCGGAGTTAACCCATTCTTTATTGGAATCGATTTTTTTTCCTGGAAATCCACTGCATGATGGTGCGGTTTTGGTTAGTCAAAACCAGATTGTTTCCGCAGCAAATGTCCTTCCGCTTTCAGACAGGTCAACCGGGGAAAAAAAACTGGGAACACGCCACCGCTCTGCTTTGGGTTTATCTGAACGGAGTGATGCCCTTGTATTGGTAGTATCAGAGGAAACAGGAAGAGTTTCATTTGCAATGAATGGGAAACTGTACCCTATTAATACACACGGGCCTATATAGAATTATTAAGACCATAAGTCACAGGGTAATTATAATGTTCCAGATAATTCACACCTGGAATATTCAATCGCGTAAATAAGTAAACGCTGGATCCTTTTTAGGCTTTTGTAATTTATAGCTTATTTTATCAGAATTACAGGTACAGAAAATTTCATGAATTAATCAACCCGGTGATTTTTACCGGGTTTTTGGTTGCTTTTTATATAAAAAAAGGCATATGATAAATAAGGAGTCTAAAGCAGATAAGTTATAAAACGAAAGAGGATTTTACATGATAACCATTAAAAGTGAACGAGAAATACATTTGATGCATGAAGCAGGCAAACTTCTTGCTGCGACGCATAGAGAAATCGCTAAAATGATAAAACCGGGCATCACGACTTGGGAAATTGAAGAGTTTGTCGATAAATACTTGGCAGAGCATGGTGCGACACCTGAACAAAAGGGCTATAACGGCTACAAATATGCAACGTGCGCATCTGTGAATGATGTAATTTGTCACGGGTTTCCGCAAAAGAAAGCCCTAAAAGAGGGAGACATCGTCACGATTGATATGGTGGTAAACCTTAACGGCGGTTTGGCCGATTCAGCTTGGACATATGCAGTCGGGAAAGTTGAAGAAAAGGTTCAGCGTTTGATGGATGTAACCAAGGCTGCACTATATAAAGGCATCGAGGCTGCACGGGCAGGAAATCGTCTTGGGGATATTGGTCATGCAATTCAGTCATATGCAGAAGGTGAAAAATTTTCTGTTGTCCGCGATTTTACAGGACACGGTATCGGTAAAACCATGCACGAAGACCCAACCGTTTTACATTATGGTAAACCAGGTAAAGGCGCCCGTCTAAAAGAAGGCATGGTCATCACGATCGAGCCTATGTTGAATGCAGGAACATGGCATATGAAAATGGATCAAGACGGCTGGACGGCGAGAACGGCAGATGGAAAGCTTTCTGCTCAATATGAACATACCCTTGTCATTACAAAAGAAGATGCGATCATTTTAACGGAACAATAAAAATGAAACGGCCAAATGAACTGCACCCCAATTGTTAGACAACATCTAATAATGATACGCTCCCCAATAAGTAGACAGATTAAAAAATAAAATCTGTTTGCCTATTGGGGAGGTTTTTTTATGAGAAAATATAGCTTTTCAAAAGAAGAAAAATTAGAGATTCTAAATTTCTATGAAAATAGCCAATTCACTCTTAATGAGGTGGCCGAGTTGTATAAAGTTGATTCTAGAACGATCAAAGATTGGCAAAATAATTACTTGTTTTTTGGAGAGGATAGTCTTAATAGAAGTGAGAATCATAATACATATCCGAAAGGATTAAAGCTAGCAGCTGTTCAAGACTATATTTCAGGAAGTTATTCATTAAGAGAAACCGTTAGAAAATATAGACTTTCCGGTACATCCGTTTTGCGAATTTGGATTAAAAAGTATACTAGTCATAGTGAATTAAAAGATTCGGGTAAAGGAATGAGCCAAACTATGACTAAAGGTAGAAAAACAACAGTACAAGAGCGCATTGAAATAGCACAAGCTTGTATTGCCAACGATAAAAGTTATCAAGTAACAGCTGAACAATATGCGGTTTCTTACCAACAAATATATCAATGGGTAAAAAAATTCGAAAAATACGGGGAATTAGACTTACAAGATCGCCGTGGACGTACAAAGTTAGAAGAAGAGTTAAGCACTGAAGACAAGTTTCGTTTAGAAATTCAACGCATGGAACGTGAAAATGAACGATTACGTGCAGAAAATCTCTTCTTAAAAAAGTTAGAGGAAATCGAAAGGAGGCGTCGTTAAGTAAAAGTTGTATACATACCCGTTATATTGCCATTCAAGAATTAGCAGCGAAGGAAGCACTGCCAATCATTTTATTATGTGAAATTGCCGATGTTGCACGTGCTGCTTATTATAAGTGGTTGAACCGTCAGCCATCAGCACGGGAAATCGAGAATGAACAGCTTCTAGAATCAATTCAGTACCTTTATACACAAGTAGATGGGATTTATGGATATCGTCGCATCACACTTACAATCAATCGTCAGCGTGAAAAAGTAGATTTACCGAAGGTAAATAAAAAACGGATTTATCGTTTGATGAAAATGTGTCGATTAAAATCGGTGATTCGTCGAAAACGAAAAAAATATCGTAAATCGAATCCAGATTATGTAGCAGAAAACATACTCAGTCGCAAGTTCAAAGCAGACCAACCGAATCAAAAATGGTGTACAGATGTCACGGAGTTTAAATATGGGAATGGCAAAAAGGCTTATTTAAGCGCCATTATTGATTTATACGATAATTCGATTGTGAGTTATGTATTAGGGCATTCGAATAACAATAAACTTGTATTTCAAACGATGACACCAGCCATACAAAAATTAAAAGAGGATGAGCATCCACTTATTCATAGCGATCGTGGTTATCAATATACTTCAAAACTTTTCAAACGGATGATAGATGATGCCGAGATGGTWCATAGTATGTCTAGAGTGGGACGTTGTATTGATAACGGACCAATCGAGGCTTTTTGGGGTACGCTCAAATGCGAAAAATACTATTTAAATAAATATGATACATATGAAGCGCTAAAAATAGCAATTGTAGGATACATTTCGTTTTATAATTCTGAGCGCTATCAAGAAAAATTAGACGGCTTGAGCCCCTTGGAATTCAGGGATCAAGCCGCGTAAAGCATTTTTATTATTTCCACTGTCTACTTGACAGGGAGCACTTCATTGTAAGTTGTGTCTAACAATTGGGGTGCAGTTCAACGTTAAGCAATCGACTCTTTTAGATTTTCCTGCTTGTACAACATAATTGGTTTTGTGAGGAATTCATCATAAATTTTTTTGAAGTATGCCATACTTGCACCGGTTAGAGCCTTTGCTGAAGCCATCTGCCCATATTGTCATCCTAACGGATAGGTTTCCTATATCGCATTGAAATCAATATTTTTCTGCCAGTCTTCATATGATTCAGGATCGATTTTCTTTGCTTGTTCAAGGAATGAATCCAATAACCCCAATTTCTTTAGATCACGAAACATCTTCGGATTATATGGGTCATTCATTGTGAGGCCATCTGAATGATCGATTGCTTTCAGCACATTTCCCTTTGTTACAACAAAATGTCCGATAGAGGTCTTGATTCTAATAAATCCAACTCTCTTTAGTTCCTTTCGAATCATTATGATTTGTTCTGTAAACGATTCGGGAATATCTTGCTTTCCTTTCAAATAATCTTTTAGATTGGGACCTTTTAAATACTCCATAATAACATAGTTTGGTCCGACTTCGTATAACCTCGGAACAATATGAGTTTCCTTCGCTGCTTCAAGTGCTTTCCCCTCTTTAGTTGCTGCATTTGGATTGACATAAATTTTTACGCAAAGATCTTCATCAAGCTGAAAGACTGCACCTTGACTTCCTTCCCCAATTAGTTTTAATGTGGTTGGATTATGAATAATAAGTTCTTTTTTACCGTTCTTTTCTATTCTCTCAAGCTTTATTGATTTAAATTCATCCATCTAATCTTGCACCTCTTTTCTTCTTTTTAATAACCATAACCTATAATATGAAATCATCGATTAGTTGCTTTAGGTTAATAACACTTTTTCACAAAATTAATTCATACCCTCTTTTACTGGGTTCTTAAGGACGAGAAGGACCTATAAGCAATTGGTGCATAATTCTCTTAAGCAAAGCTTTTCCCAGCATTTCTTCAGTGTCTTATGCTCATACACATTCAATTAAGAACTTTACAAAAAACATACAAATATATGTACTTGTCCGTTTCGAATCTTTTCTATTTTGCATTTACTATAAAAGAGTAAAAACCAGAAAGGAAATGATCTGAAAGGAGACTTGTGATGGGATACATTGAAGTTTTACGTGCTCTCGTTGGGACTAGAGCTTTGTTACTTACGGGGGTCACCGTTTTGGTTATCGATCAGAACAGCCGTTTTCTTATGGTACAATCCGATAAAATGTGGAAATTCCCAGGCGGCTTTATTGAATTAGGAGAATCTGCGGAAGAGGCATGCAGACGTGAAATTTTAGAAGAAACAGGGATTAACATTGGCAACCTTCAATTAATTGGCGTTTTTTCAGGGAAGAACTATTTTACGAAGCTTCCTAATGGTGATGAATACTTTCCAGTCAATATTGCTTACGTGACCGAAGAAATACTCAGCGGAGATTTAAAACCTGATGATTTAGAAATACAAAAGGTACAATTTTTTAAATGGTCCGCTTTTCCGAAAGATTTAACTGAACGAGATCGACAAATATTTCAAAGTTTTATCGAAAATTTGATTTTAGAGGGAAGGAAGGGATTGAAATAGTGAAGACAATCGCTTTTTACATTAGAGAGCCTATTAAAATAAATCAAGGATTTATGTACAATCAAATCATTATGTTGGATCAATATCGGCCTATTGTAATAGGACCTTATCCAAATAGCGACAATGTTCAATTTCAGTTTGAACATTATTATAATTTGAACGAAATTCAAGACCTTGGAGCCTTCTTTAAGGAGCAAAATGTCGTCGCGATTCACGCTCATCAAGGGAAACATTCCATTGATATTTTACCAACAGCTATAGAGTATGATATTCCTTTGATTGTACATTTTCGAGGACGTGATTCTTCCACTCAAACATATCAGAGATTTCGCAAAAATGTCCTCCGATATCAAAATTTAGTAAAACATGGAGCTGGTTGTTTTGCAGTTTGCCATTTTCTTGCAGATGAATTAAAAAAATTAGGATTTAAAGAAGATAAGGTACATGTATTATATGGCGGTCTAAATTTAGATTTATACCCATATGTCCAACGTTCCCTACCTAAGGAAGGAGAAATCCGAATCTTGTCTGTAGCCAGACTTGTCGAGAAAAAAGGATTCCTTACGCTTTTGAAGGCCTTTCAACGGATTCATCAGGAATACCCAAGAACGACACTGCACATCATTGGGACAGGTGAAGATGAAGAGAAGATAAGAGTTTTCATTGATGAAAACCAATTAAACGAACACGTTTTTCTTAGGGGGCCAATGGATTCTAACCAAATTTCTAAGGAATTAAGAGATTCCCATCTCTTTTGCCTTGCCAGTGAAACGGGCGAAGATGGCGATGTAGAAGGGATCCCAAATGCATTAAAAGAAGCCATGGCAAGCGGTTTACCAGTCATCTCCACCTTTCATGGAGGGATTCCGGAATTGATTGAGCATAAAAAAACAGGATACCTTGTTCCTGAGAAAGATGATTTAAAATTGGCTCAAGGTATAAAATATTTCCTGAGTCATCCAAGAGTATGGAAGAGATATACCAGAAGTGCAAGACAGGTTATTGATGAAAATTTTGATTTGAATAAACAAATCATCGAACAACAAAGGCTATACAGCTTAATAGAAAAAAATAACGAAGTTAATTGACATAGTCAATGTAAATGATTATGTGCTAAGTAAATTAGCGATGTTTCTTCCCTCCTTTTGTCCCCCGTACTAGTATATATCCCAGGTGAATTCATAAAAATTACTCCTGAATCACATTCCAAAAAATACAAATTCAGTTCAGAATGCCAATACACGAGATCGGACCATAAGCATTTTCATTGTAGTACAGGAAGGCGGCTATTTTGTCCATTTGATTGATCATGGAACATGTTGGGTGGATATCATTGGTCTGAAAAAACGCTTACCCAGAATCTGAAATACGATATCCCTTACCAAAAAACTAACCGTTGGGGCTTCTCTATGCTAAAAAAATTGTACCCCTTCCCAACGAATCAACTATGAAGTTACCCAAACCATCCCTGTAG
>NZ_JBFUHM010000069.1:0-17203 GCF_056402395.1 Peribacillus sp. P4_B1 | reverse complement strand
CAGGTGATGACGCTGGAGCCAGGTGACATTTTGGCCACGGGTTCACCATCTGGCAGCTGCTCGATTAATTCGGGGGATGTGGTCGTTGTGGAAGTCGAGAAAATCGGTCAGTTATGTAATCATGTCGAGTAGAATGTACAGGCATTCTTAAAAACCAAAAATGAAAATATTCCAATATGGATGAGCCGACTTTTTAAAATGTTCCAGGGGACATCTCCTACTATCTTTAGTAGTAATTATGATGCTACTCTCATGGGCAAAAAGATGGTTTTTTGAAGCGTATAAGGTCGGGATGCTGTTTTGCCCTATTAATGTGAAAAGGTTTCATAAGGCAGGTATTGTAGAGGGAATACGAAAATAAAAACAACCTTGATTTTCCTGCTCATCGTAAGATAATATCGGCTTTACCGTTTTTTACTAGAGAATTGGTATCCGACTTTTAAACCTATCACAAGAATTATCAATGAGAACAAAAAGGCTATATTAAAAGGGATCAAGATTCATGGAGTAGTAAAAGTTAATTTGGTCTTTACCGAATGTCGGTTTAATTACATTGTAAAAATATAAAGCTTGAGATATGCAGCAAATACATGCTAGGCTTTCTGAATCAAAAGGATTATTCTAAAAAAGAGGGGAGAACAAGTCAACCAGATGACTTGTTCTCCCCTTTGATCATACGTTTGAATTGCAAGGTATGGAGAGTATCTTTTATTAAATCTCGACCTTTTTTCATATCTTCAACCTTTAACCATTTTCGAATCAATTTTTTTAAGGGTGCACCACTCAAATGGGGTCCAAAATTCAGCAAAAACTTCTCTAAATATGACGACTTTCTTCTATTATATACACTCACCAAAAACATCTTATTACCACAAATGAATCGCATGGAGTTCTTTTTCAAAAACCCTCTCCAAATAAATTTCTGTAGTGGATAGCTGCTTATGGCCGAGGCTCTTCATAATCTGATGGACATCAACTTCATTTAAGTGAGAAATGATGGCAAAAGCTTACCTAAATGTATAAGGACGAATGGAAGAAGAACGAAACTTTAAAAAGGCAATCCACTCTCTTTAATGGCTTTTGTTAAGTATTGAGACAAATAAGAGGGAGAGTATGCACGGTCGGTATGGGTCATAAAGAGCGGGTCGACTCCTTGTGCTGCATCAATATCCTCGATTCCTCTGCTGAACGGAATATTCGAATACTATTCATTCCTTTTTCTTTCAATGGTATTTGCCTTCTTTTATTTCCTTTACCTAGGAACTCTAAAAAATACATGCTGGTAATCCTTGATTCGGAGCCTTGTAAACTCTTCATTAGGCATGCCTGTCATCGTTAGAGAGGAATAATCGAAAAAAAGATGGGGTGGTTGATTTTACTGAAATAATCAGGTAGCTGAATGATTTCCTTTGGTCCCAAATCACAGTTGGGCCAATGCTTATCTTAAAGAAAACTTCATGAATTGGTTCAGTGATATAGCCTGCTTCGAACAGGAATTTCAAGAAACTCTTAATGATGGTTGTCTTTCTGGATAATGTGGCAACAGAATAAGCTCCTTTTGTTACGACATCGGGGCTTTTTTCTGATAACCTTTCCTGATACATTGAATGTGCCGTGTAGATAGAGATTTAAAGAGGGAAGCCTCCACAACTTTTCCAAATCTACAATGATTTCCACCAAATAAGTGAGTGATTGAACAATAAATTAAATAAGTTCTCGCTCATAGGCTTGTATGGTGCTGGCGGACTTTTCTTGTAGCTGTTTTAAATGCTCTCGCCGGTGAAGAAACCACTGGAGCATTTCTGCATCGCTAAAATCTGAAAAAGGATCATGTCATTCTTTTCTGTAGCATCTAATCGTTCTTGCAACGATGTCTGCAAGACTTGAAGCTCTTCCGCTTTTTCTATCAGTTCATGCATACCTGTATCCCTCCCTTTTATCAACCATCTATCAATAAGATAAAGTATTTATTTATTAAATCCCTTTTATCGATTCTTAATACAGTATTACGAATATCTCTGGTACATCAGCAGAAGCTAGGAACATCACAACGGACATTTTATGGAATTGCATTTAATGGAATGGTAGGGGATTAATTCCTGATTCGGTAATTAAACGAAGTTGATGCTTGCCGAACTTAATGAAGTATTTTGGATTAGTCAATCTAAGTTTAAAACCCCAATTTTCCTCAATGGGAACTAAGTTTAAGCATAAAGGAATATATTATAGAGCCAAACTTCAAGAAGGGAGTTGCTTCGGCAGCTCTTTTTCTTATGGAGCATATGGGACGGAAGGGTTGAATAAGGAAGTGGATACAATGGGACAATAATGGAGGAGAAAGTGTTGGAGTGTTTATAATTCCAGTTAAATGTATAAAGACGATATTGAAGTCATTTACACATACTTATACATGCTTATAGGGAGGCATTATGGAACTATCTTTATTATTGGAGTATGGCTGGGTTTTAATTATTTTAATTTTTTTAGAAGGTTTATTATCTGCTGATAATGCATTGGTTTTAGCCATTATGTCGAAGCATTTACCAAAAGAACAGCAAAAAAAAGCAATAAATATTGGATTACTTTTAGCTTTTATATTCAGGATTGGTGCAATTTTCACGATTTCCTACCTTTTCCACGTTTGGCAGGTCCAGGCGATTGGTGCTGCGTATTTGATTTTCATCTCTTTAAAACATTTACTAAAAAAGGACCACGGGGAAAAAGAAAAAAAAGTGAAAAGCTACCGTATGACCGTTGCACAAATTGCTTTAGCTGATATTGCCTTTGCCATTGATTCCATTTTAGCTGCAGTCGCTCTAGTCATTGCCTTGCCAGATACCCCCATGGGCGATATTGGAGGTATGGATGGGGCTAAATTCATTGTTATATTAATAGGAGCAATTGCAGGCTTAATCGTCATTCGGTTTGCTGCAGGTTACTTCGTTAAGATATTGACAGATCGACCTAGCCTCGAAACAGCAGCAATGTTAATCGTAGGTTGGGTAGGGGTTAAGTTGTTAATGCATACTCTTGCTCATCCTTCCGTGCACATTATTCCTCATGATTTTGTTGAAGGGCCCATTTGGAATATAATTTTTTGGACAGTCATGCTTCTTATTGCTTTGGGTGGATGGTTTTTATCTGGAAAGACAGAAAAAAATGATGAAGCAAAATGAGTAACGTTGTCTGAATAATTGTTCATTTAACTCAATAAAAGGAGTTCCATAAAGTTAAATTTTGTTTACTTAATAAGGATTAAAGACCGACTTCAAAATTTCGGTCTGTTTTTTCTTTGTTAAAAAGTCTGTAAAACTAAATGACTTCTAACAAAAAATGCCTCTAAACTACTTGATATCGTAAAGCCAATGATAAATACAGTTGATTCAGCTGAGATAATTAACGGGAGGTGACGAATAATATGCTCGCTTAATTGCAATAGTTTGGCTATTTTTTACTGTTATATCACTCCGCCAGCAAATGGATTCAAGCTCCGTCAATTGTAGTATATTGAGGGATGACTGAGATTTCCTTTTCTTTTCTGCCACATTTGTCTGTTTATAAAATCATTAAAAGAAAATTTCTTCGGTTTTCTTTACACCTGCAAACCATTCGGCATGTATGTTGTTATGGTGATTGATTATTTGAGAAGCGTTTAAAATGTTAGTATCACTTGTACTATGACCATCCTCTGCAAGAATAACTTCATAACCTTGGCTAAATGCACGACGACAAGTAGCATCTACACATATTTCCGATTGAATTCCCGTAATGATAATTCGACTTATTTTTCTGGTTACTAATTGTTGCTGTAAATCCGTTTGTTGAAATGAATCAGGATAATCCTTTTCAATTATAACGTCTTCTTTTAAAAGAGGGATCGACGGATGAATTTCCCATCCAGGATTTCCTTTGTAATTAAGGGTTCCTGCTTTACCATTGTGTTTCGTGAAAAAAATAGGGGCCTGCTCAATTCGGGCCTTTGAAATGAGGAATTGAATATTTTTTAATAATTCATCATCTTTATATATGAGTTTATCCGAAAATGATCCTATTTGAAGGTCAATTATAAGTAATGCAGTATTTTTCCCGTTCACATTCATCCCCCGTTCATTCTTGATTTCCGCTTAAGTAAGGTTTTCTAGAATTGCCATCTGATGGTTTTATGATATTTTATGTAAGGAACATCTTCAATTTAGTATTCCCTTTATGAAGTATTTTTTGCGAAAAAGATATGAATGGATTGTTCAAGCTTCTAATGATTAGGGTCCTAGCACCATTTCACGTAACACATACTCCAATTGACGGGTGCTTTACCGCAGGTTTCTTAACTTGTACATATTCGGAATTTTAATTCTACCCAAATAGGGGGAGCTTTCACTTGAATTTGAATGTATGATTATGTAAAATTTCATACATTTAATAACAGAATCTTGAGGCTTGAACATGCTCAATTTGTATTAAATTATTAATTAATTTTTGAAGTTCTTCATTCATTTAACTCCTATAGTCTATTATATAAAAAAATTAAAGGAGGTATCCCGTATCCATAATTCCAAAAAATATTTTAATCATAATAAGCTAGACTGCCCTGCCTTTTTATCCATTGATGGATAAAGGAGGGTTCTTTAGTTTTCCTAAAGTATAGTTTTAGATATTTCCGTGGATTCTATAAAAATAATCCAATTTCATTTATACTGACAATATATTTTCCATTCAAAGGACTAGGGGTACTATACGATGAGTTCAAAACGGAATACAAGAAAAAACAATCACTTTTTATCCAGCCATATTCCAAATCCAAAAGAACTAAGAATCATCATTATCTGTTTAACCATAACCATTTGTTTATTTTTCATAGGACTTTTACTTATTTCCCTTAATCATCAGCAGCTAATGATGCAAGATTACAAACATTTTAAGATAATCGTAAAACAATTTGGGTCGATTTCAAGAATTTTATATTTTGCCGTTTTTGCTATCTATCCTGTTTTTCTTTTATTAAAGTGGAAACGTTTGAAAACGATAAAGTGGAGGAACTTTCAAATAAAAAATTCCCTCCAGTTTCTCGGAAAGTTAGTAAGAAAATGGCATGTTCCCCTTGCGTTAGCATCTACTGGAGTCGTTTTTCTTCATGGATATTTGGCGATCATTAGAGGATTTAAATGGGACTTTACGCATATCACGGGAATTCTCGCTATTTTTCTTTTGATTTTCCTCCTATTTATGGGGCTTAGACGATTCAAAAGAAAAGATAAAAAATGGCACTTTAAATTGGCTATTGGGTTTCTTCTTTTATTTATGATTCATGCGTCTTTTTAGGATGATAAACATTACTAAAAGGAGAGCGTCAGAAAAATGCGGATTTACAACGTTAAGAAAATTCAAATATGGCAACGGGTCTATTGATGTTTCACCTGTTCGCAGCGTTTGCGGAATTTGATCGTAATTTGATTGAGGAACGCTCGGCTGCAGGACGTTCTGCTGCTATAGCGCGTGGACGTCTTGAAAAATTTGGACCGAGGATATTGACATGATGAAATCGTTCATTGAAAGTGACACACCGATTTATAGCTATTTAGAAAAAAAGTAAATCGGAAAAGTGTGGCTTTGAAACAAAGTTTGATCAAGTTAATACAAGAAACCTTGATAAATGAATAAATAGAAAGGGGATGTTTTGAAAAAGGATTGATCTTTTTCGTACCTTAATGAACTAGCGCATCTGTTAGTTTAAATAGAAACCTTCACAATATCCCTATCTGAACATAAAACAAAAAAAGACACAAAATATTTTTCTCACTATTTCTTCGGACTGTGTCATGACTTCTTTCATTTTTGCATTAAATACTTAAATAAATGACAAATAATACCCTCAAAAGGTTTAACTAGTAAACGTAATGTTTATTATATTTAATATGAAAAGTGAAAAAAGGAAGGCGAATTGTTTTGGCTATAATTAATATTGACCAATTGCTATTAGATACTGAAGAAATTGCCGAGGAGTCAATTCCATTCCATCTCGATACATTTGACATTGATCAATTATTAGATAAAACGGATAATTGGTAAAGAAAAGCATGCCAAAGTGAAGTGAACAAGTTAGATGCGCTAAACCCCAAAATAGTATTTAAACGAAAGTGAAAACCATTTTGTGATTTTCATTTTCGATTTTGTATTTTTAGTTCTTAAAATCCGAGTACTTCAATAATAAATATAGGGTTCAAACTCGACAAACCATTTCCGAATAATCCCAATGGGAAAGGTCGTAACTAATACGGTCTCTATTCCATTAGGATTATATGGAAAAACCTCATTTTTTGTTA
This sequence comes from Peribacillus sp. P4_B1, assembly GCF_056402395.1. Taxonomy (NCBI): domain Bacteria; kingdom Bacillati; phylum Bacillota; class Bacilli; order Caryophanales; family Bacillaceae; genus Peribacillus; species Peribacillus sp. P4_B1. Next base: position 10,883 of record NZ_JBFUHM010000069.1, on the reverse strand, counting down.
TTGATGGGCTTTATATTGACCAATCTATGTTTTAATCTTAGGCAGCAAGGCACATTATCTTGTGAATTTTAAAGGAAGGCTTTTCACTCCAAAAACAAATGGACTTGGAATCGCCTCCAGCTTAGTCCCTTTTACATCTTCCAATTTGGAAAATGTACTTAATAGAGTCATGAGAGCTACTTCAGCTTCCAGACGTGCAAGTGGGGCCCCTAAACAAAAATGAATACCAAACCCGAAACTCAAATGAGGATTTAACTTTCTTTCTAACGTAAACTGGTTAGGCTCTGCAAATTTTTGTTCATCCCGGTTTGCCGAAGCTACCCAGCAAATCACTTGTTCCCCTTTTTGGATTGTTTTGCCTCCAACTTTGACATGTTCCTTTGCAATACGGCCAATTGCCTGTATTGGAGGATAAAAGCGTAATGTTTCTTCTACCAATTTTGGTATTAAAGGCAGATTTGTCCTAGCTTGTTCTTGTATTTTTTTATCTTCTGTCATATAGCGTACGGCATTTGTAATTAAATTGGTTGTTGTTTCATTCCCCGCAACTAATAATAAAACACAGAAAGATAGTAACTCTTCTTCTGTTAATTTCTCCCCATCAATTTTTGCCTCTATTAATAGCGAAATTAAATCTTCTTCAGGATTATTTGTTCTCTCTTTAATTATTTTTTTGAAATAATCTTTAAGAAACTCGTTTCCTTCCTTGCGTTTTTGTGTCATTCTTTGGAAGGCTTCACTTGAATTGTCTTTAGCCCCTTCCACGAGAACATCGGAATAAGTTTTAAAAAGATCCCGATCCTTGGTAGGGATCCCCAATAATTCGGCAATTATTATGACAGGCAACGGACCAGCAAGATCATGAACGAGATCCATAGTTGCCTTCTCTTTAACTTGATCGAGAAGATAAAGTGTCACTTCTTCGATTTTATTTGTTAAATCCTTTACTGCTTTAGGAGTGAAGGCCTTGTTCACTAAGTTTCTCATTTTCGTATGTCTAGGAGGATCCATTGTCAAAATGCTTCCTTGCAAAGTTCCAGAACCTCGTTCCGATGAAAACATTTTTGGATTTTTTAGAATAAAATGAACGTCTTCATATCGAAACACATCCCAGCAACTTCGAGACTCGTCATACCTTACAGGGCTTTTTTGCCGTAAATCATTAAAGATTGGAAATGGAAATAATTGATCTCCGTTAGAATCAATTTCTCTCATGGGGATAAGGTTAGCATACTGCTCCACTGCACTCGTTGACTTCTGTTCTTGTGTCATGGTTTCATCTCTCCTTATATTGGCTAATATTTATACAGTAAATAGTCATGAACCGGTTCATTCTTCTAAGATAACAAACTTGTAATTCGGTTTCAATTGACATAAAATGAAATATTTTTCAATAAGAAGAAAGTAATAATTCGGGAAACCTGATGTTTGCTCCACAGCCTAAAGAAAATCCTCTTTTAAGTTGCTTAGCTCATCGTTTAAGGTCATGCCAGACCCAAAGTCACGAAAAACTCCAAGGATATGCCCCAAATTCCTGCATATAATTTTATATTGAAATTAATTGAGACAGATGGGAGGAAGATGGTTACGGATGATATCAGAAAAAAGATTCATTACTATTTCACAAAAATGCAAGAAACGAATCACCCTTATTATTGGTACTGTTTGGCTGAGACTCAAGTAAAAGCCGGATTAACGAACGAAGCACTGCAAACGATTGATAACGCGTTGTCGTTTCCAAATCCTTATCCTTCAAAGCAGGAACTGCTAGAAATGCAATTGAGCCTCCAATCTGTTCTTTTAGGAGAATTTAACATGAACAGAACAATCATAGTGACTGAAAAGCGAGGCGATATTGATGGGGACGGGATAATGGACAATGTTTTTCTTACCGCAAACAAAACCCCTGAAAGCCCATTTTGGAGGAATTTAACTTTGGTTATCCAAAATGGGAGGACTAACCAAAATGAACAAATCCCCATAAAAAATAACTCTGGATACAATCCGACCCTTATACTTGGTGATTTCACGGCTAACAAGGGGGATGACATATTAGTGGTCATTGATACAGGAGGGAGCGGTGGTACTATTTATGCGTATGTATTTTCTTATTTTAATGGTCAACTTATGAATATTTTTAATTCTGATTCATTCAATGAAACATATAAGTACGATGTGACTTATGAAAATCAATACAAAGTAATGGTGAACAGTTATTACCTGAAGGAAAAGTATATTCTTGACCTTACGAATAAGGATAAGGGATATTTATCTGAAATTTATAATAAGAATGGTGTTTTGAAGGCACCGATAGAAGGATGGGTCAATCCTTTATCTGGTTTATATCCGGTTGATTTTAATAGGGACGGCATATATGAGCTAGAAGCGTATCAGAGGATAGCCGGGATGTATAATGCCGACTCACTCGGATTTGTACAGACTGTATTGAAATGGAACGGGCGAGAGTTTGGTCCTGACCGTCAGAATGTGGCTATCTTTGGAGGGGAAATATAGCAGCATTGAGGAAAAGAAAGTTGCGTCTGCTTTTTTCCCATTTCGCTTTTTATTTAAGCTTAATCTTCTTTTATAGTGTTGCTTTCTATTTAAATACACCATGATTTACTTTTTAATCCTCAATAGACCTTTGTATTGGACACACACGCAGAACCTCCTAGTTGCTTCTTGTAAAAACTTCAGCAAAAGACAAAAAAACAATAGTGAAAAAAGCTGCGCAAATTATAGGGTATAACGTTTTGTTAGTTGATAACTCCCGTTACCGTTTCTGCATGAAACATGTGATAACGCCTAGAAAGTTATCTCAGATTTATAAAGTACCTATATAAAAAAGAATCATTGGATTTCTCCAATAATTCTTTTTTATTATTGTTATGATTATTGTCTCAGTTATTGTTGCAATAGTCCTCTTTAATCATTATGGTCATCGTTTTTATCATCGTCATCTCGTTCACTATCTTTATCATCAAGAGAAGGTAGACCAGATAAATAACCTGCATTCCCTGGATTTTGAGAACCGACCATTAGATATGTGAACCCATTTAAATTATCAAGTGCCTGTATACCTGTCACTTCTCCGCCGTCAGGGGCTGAGATAATGCGAGAAAGTTTCTTTGTATCCACATTATAAGCCCAGCCATAGTTATTGTGATGTTTCCCGCCATCCTCGGCAATAAATAATGTTCTCATTCTTTCAGAAAATACGATATTATCAGGGTTTGAGATTTTTTCGGAATCTGCCGTATTCCCTGCGGCATCCTTAGAAGAAAGATCTTTTCCTGTGATTAAACCAGCCATCTCATTGGCTACGTATCTACTTTTAATCGTATTTCCATTCTGGTCTTTTTGTCCCTCGGCAAGCGAAAGTTCATATATCCCGCCAGAACTAATTTTAGGAACCTGAATGTCATCCACTTGATCAGATGGATTAGCCTCCATACCGCCAGCTATGGTAGACATAGTCATATAGATCTTGTTATCTGCCTTGTTTAATTCAACGGTTTCCATTTTGTTGAACTCTGAAGTCGCACCGAGCAATGCACCATAACGACGAGATTCCAAGAAAGCTGCGGCCTTTTCCATGCCAGGCTTCAACTTTAGCCATTCATCTCTTCCACCCGCTTTTACTCGTTTAAATCCATTCGCTTTTGCAAATTCTATATCATTTGTAGCTTCAAACATATCGCTGAATTTCAGCTTGTGAGCAAGTTTTTTAATTTCTGAATCAGTTCCATGACCTAATTTAAGCCATTTTAAATCAGCGGAACCACCATTTTCTTGTCCAGTTTGAATCCATTTTGCTGCGTACAGCGTTCCAGCAGACAGGTCTTTTTCTTTATCTGCTATATACATGAAAGCCATAGTGTAAGCACCATCATCACCGAAGTAAACGGTACGGTTATCTGGAGCCACTTTAACGTTTTCAGATGAAAGTCGTCCCATGCTGAAGTGTTTCACAGCCGTGGATTTTCCTCCAGGATGAACGGTTACCTCAGGGGTATGACCGTATAGATAGGGATTACCTATGACTGTTTTATCGTTATAATAGTTACGGGCAAATTGAGTCACTACAGAATTTTCAGGATTTGCTTCATGTGACCTAGCATCGGGCTCATATTCTTCGCTGCCTAGATGGGTGTTCCAAGGAGATAGAGAACCTGCACAAGGGGTCCAGATTCCACCGTCTGCTGAAAAATCAATCGGCTTTGTATCTGTTACAGTCAGTTCTCCAGTCTTCTTATTCTGCTTTAGAGTATTTAACATCATCGATTTTGGCATATTACCAGTCTCATTTGAAGGCATTGCCTCATAATGGTTCACCATATACAATTTACCTTTTATACTTATGACCGTATTGCTGTCAGGTGCAGTAGAAATATAGGGGGTGCCTTCAGGACTCTTAATCATATTGCCTTTTACATCATAGGCAGCACCGGCAATGCCATTTTTAAATTCATCCCCAGGTTGGAACAGTGATTTGTATTCAAGAGGTAGCATCTTTTGGGAACCATTAGTGTAGGTCACCTTAACTGATGCTTCACTGTACATCTTTGAGCGCTGGTCTTGCGTATCAGGCGCATTCATCCCAATAAACTCGACTTTATGTACTGAAACTTGTTTATCTGGTTGAGCCAATACATTTGTAGTGGATGGCAATAAAACAGCTAAGCTCAAGAGTGGTGCGACTATTTTTCCTTTTTTCATGTCAGTAACCTCCGTGTTTAGTTCAAATTGATAACCTTGTCTCCCATAGTAAACTACGCATGTAAAGTGAATGTATAGGAAATGTAAAGTAACCCCCCTAAAACTATTAAAAGTTTTTTTGACTAACAATATTACCCTTTAGGCATTTTCTGAAATGGACTTGGTTCCCTGTGCAAAAGGAAAACAAATAGGAGATTTCTTTAAATCAAAATTACTTGTGTTTCAGCAATACAGTCATTTTAAACCCAAAAACCCCGTAGTATCAGTCCCATTTTTTATCGTTACTAGTTCAATATGTTGTAGGTATTACTGTCGGACAATATTTTGTTTATTTTAAACTAAACCTCGTTAGAATACATATTGTATTGGGCATCCCAAAATAGCTATATACTTACTATTCGTAATTAGCAGGATTTATTGTTTAGATTTACATTTATTAACCTGAAACGGTTTGGACGAAATAAAGATCTTCACGAATGGAATGTCATCACGAAAAACATTCAAGCAGACATCGTTGTGATGGATTTGCCTTTGTTGGACACGACTCAATTTAAGGATAGCCTTGATACATTCATTACTGTTTTGATTTTGCCAGATTCTTAAAAGGATGACGGAAGAAGACGGGGTAGAATTCAAAGATGTCAGCGTGAAGGAATGGATGTGGGTTTAGTCTAAGATATATGGAAAGCAGGAAAGAATGACAGCAAATGAAAATCCCTTAATTTACTATGCCACTTCACAGCGAGATAGAAATTTTATTGAAGTTCTCACGTATCCATGATACCTTCAGTTTATAGGGAATGGTTGGGAGGAATAGGTTTTGAACACAAAGGCATTTTTATTGGCATTTATTACAGTTATTATTTGGGGATCTACATTCGCTGCTATTCGTGCAGGCTTGCATGGCGGGTATTCAGCTGGCCATTTGGTGCTGGTTCGTTATCTAATAGCATCAGGGGTTTTTGTCCTTTATGCTCTATGGCCTGGGGTGAAATTTCGACTCCCGAAAAAAGGGGATATGTTAAGGATATCGATTCTCTCATTAATTGGTATTAGTATTTACCACATCGGGGTGACATTCGGGGAACTAACCGTTTCGGCGGGAACCGCTGGAATGCTGATTGGTTCAGCACCTGTTTTCATCGCGATCATTGCTGCAATCGTTTTAAAAGAACGCCTTGGTTTATTGGGATGGATTGGTTTAGGCATTGGATTCATAGGAATCACCTTAATAACATTAGGTACTGCAGGCCCATCACTAAATATATCTGAAGGAGCCTTTTTAGTGCTGATGTCTGCTGTTGCTTCTGCGGTGTTTTTTGTTTTCCAAAAGCCGCTGTTTAGCCGCTATAATCCGATTGAATTGACAGCTTATTTCACATGGATTGGTACGATACCCTTTTTCATATTCTTTCAAGGGCTCTTTCAAGAAATTCAACAAGCTACAATGGAAGGTCACTTATCAGCGATTTTTGTTGGTATTTTCCCTGCGGCCATCGGTTATGTTACATGGGCAATTGCACTTTCGCTAGGAAAAGCCAGTTCCGTTTCTAGTCTGTTATACATTGAACCTGTTATTGCCATTTTCGTCGCCTGGGTTTGGCTGCAAGAGGTGCCGAGTACTCTTTCAGTCATTGGCGGCGTGATTGCCATTTTCGGAGTCCTTGTTGTCAATTTGTTCGGAAAGTATCAATCAGTGATGAAAAAAGCTGCATGATAATTCATGGTTTATTCTAACTCAGAATACCCCAGCCCTTATTTGTTTTATTATGACATCCTGGGGCAAGTTCGTAATTTCATTGGGATTTATTGTATTTGGGAAACTAGGTTATCTACTGACTACTTTTTACATTTGAGGGCGACTTTGATTAAGTCCGCGTAACCATGTAGCGAATCATAACTTTCATTCAAATAAACTAAAACAAAGAATGTCACTCGAATCCCTGACAAGGTGCGTTCTAAAAGAATATAAAAGTAAAAAGATATTTCATCAATAAGACTAAAAGGGGATAGGAATGATCTATATTGCAAGAACTCAAAGGGTGCTATTAGGATTTTTAATGTCAAGTATAATCCTTCCTAACATCATTATAAAAGATTTCTCCATGGGATTCATAAGTTACATTCAATTTGCAATATTGGTTTTTCTTCTCGCAGCATTCGTCATTCATTATGAATTTATCATGGAGAATGATTGTTTATCATACCAAATAAAATTTTGGAAAATGCCAATTTATAAAAAAGTAATCTACCCTGAACAAATCATCCAGTTGAAATTCACAACTGTCGGATGGGCAACCAAAGGCGTTATTATCCGTTTGAAAAAAGGGCTAAATATTCGGATTTTTGGTTTTAATCCAGATGAGGTCTTAAAGGATATACTGAATTACGGTAAAGAAAAAAATATATCAATTACTAAATCTAAATATTATCTGGTTTTGGAAAAAAAATGATGAAATAAGCATGACGATTAAAATTAGTAGAAAAAAAGGCTCCAAATAAAGGAATCCCCCTAGGTTGATGATATAGCTTGGTTACACCTAGGGGAGTGGTTTTTTTCTTCATCTTAGTTAAATTAATTAAAATTAAATCTATTTTTAAAGTCCCAATTCAATTTAAATGAATTATTTTCGCCAGTTAAAAATTTATAATCGATATAAGATTTTTCTTTCTTAGACATTTCATCGACAAATGGGGAAAAAGTACGGAATATCAGTACTTTTTTCTTTTCATCAAATTCTACAAGTCGTAGCCAGCCATTCCCCCCTCGATAATTCGTTTGGTAATTGACTAGCATTTGAATGACATCATTTCCTGCTGAGTTTTGTTTGACCTGATGTGCTATTCCAAAATAATGTCCATTTACCGTCATGAACACTTGATTGTGGTCCTCAACAAGTTCCCTCCAAATCAGTCGGCCATTGGAAGACTCGGCGGCAATGGTTTTATCATCTTTAACTTTAGGGTAAATAATATCATGTGAGACGAGGATCGTCGGTTTATCTTTATGTTGATCTAGAACCTGTTTTGACCATTCCAAGTCCTTATGCAGACTTTTCATATCCACTATTAAGATTAAGTATTCATAACTTCCTGCTTTAGCCATTGCATAAGAGCTATATCCAGACGGAGAAGACCCCTTATAGTATTTTTTATTAACAAAACGCTTCGGCCCATAATGTGTTAAGAAAGGATCTCCTTTAGCATAGTCATGATTTCCGGCCGCTATCATATATGGAACTTCATTTTTATCCATATGGGAAATGGCTCCAAGGGAATTCTGCCATTGTTCTTCTAAATCATTATCGACTATGTCCCCAACAAATGTATTCATAATGATATTGTTCTTTTTAGTGTTTTTGGAAATCCAGTTCATTTGGCTATTGAAAATCTCGGGATTTTGGCTTGAATATTTCTGGACATCTGGAACAAAAAGAAAATTATAATTCTTTCTATTCGTTAGAAAATGTAACGCTTTGTTTGATCCTTCGAATGGTTTATCATCGCGAGCATCCTGCACAATCCATTCTTTTTCAGTCAAAGCCTTATTAGCAATACGTATTTCTTGGATATTCCCCCTGAATAGTCCACCCAGCTTATTTCCCCATTCAGATGCTCCGATGTTCCAGCCTTTACCTTTTAATGCTGCAATTCCTATGACCTTTTCTGATTTTCCGTAATCACTTACGCCATTTAAAGTTAAAGTAGTCGTGTAACTATCATTAACGACCGCCAAATGGTACCACTCATCAGGATTTAAAGCTCGGGACCAATTGCTTACATTATAATTTAAATTAGATGGATGGCTTGTCCAGTGTATTTTTTGATCACTGGATATAGTTAATGCCGAAAGGATTTTCTTCTCGCCTTCCAATTTATTAAGATCGGCAGCCTGTCCTTGTCTGGAAAAGAGACCCATGCCGCTCTTGGATTCCCTTGGCAACTTAAAAACCGCTTCAATGGTAAAACCTTTATCGAATTTCTCAGAATTTATTGGTGCATCCTTTTTGGTTTTGAAATATCTTCCTGAAGGTGCGTTCTCGTAATTTGCGAATTTCATGCTTCCCCCTTCTTGTTGATCATAATAATCTTCTTCAGACCATTGAATCATATTTTTCAATTCAGGCGAGGCAGGATCACCTATCGTCACTAACCTCAAATCATTTCCTTGTTTGCTTGTATCTTCTAAAATTAAATTACCTTTATCGATTGAACCGCTTTTAACATGTTGTTTTGTGAATTTCCAATTTGCCACGATACCGCTACGATCATTTTTAGAAGCGGGATTAAAAGAATCGGCCGACTTAGCTATACCAGGAACAATCATAAATAAGAGTGAGAGACCTATAAAAGCTTTTTTCATTCTCATAAAACATTCACCCCATTAAATATTGATTAAGCGATTAGAATAACCGTTATTCATTTATTCTTTATTTACTACCTGGATAATTTGTCGAAAACTAAGCCTAGGCAGGGAGATTCTTATAAGCTGCAATATGGATATAGTTTGCTTATCTTCTTGATAACTTATTAAGGATGAGTAAAAAAGACTTATTCCTGCAAAACACATTAGGAGGTAAGGCCTAATGCGTGTGATTTACCTTGTTGAAGGAACGCTTTAATCATAAAATTACATGTTATGGTTTGATTGAATCTGAACCTCTGATGGGAAGGTAAATAAACAAGCATTTGAAAGTATAAGGACAATGAATGATTCATCAAGAAAAATGAGGTGAATGAAATGGTAAGAAGGAGAAGATAGCCTACTGAAATTGACGTAGTATTAGGAGGCTATCTTGATTTATAGGAGATGTATGAAAAGTGAAACAAAACAAAAATGGTATGCAATTTTTTTTGCGTATGAGCCGACTTTGACATCTAACCTTCACTTCTCGCAAAGAGCAAACTTGGTATGTAGATGAACAAGAAAATCATCTGTTTTGGCCAGTTGGGAACTATCGATCTGAAGGTGTGCGTGAAAAAACCTTCTTGACTAAAAATTCCAACATATATAAATGACTTGATTGGTGCAGGTTTCAGCATAAGAGCAGTAAAGGGACCGATGCCCTGATGAAATGTTAAGAAGTGTTCTTGAAATGAAAAATAAAAATCGGAGGCCAATGTTCTAAATGATTTCAGCAGTAACAGAAATTGATTTATAAATGCTTGAATCAAGTAAATGGTATAAAAAGGCGTTTCTATAAAAGTAGAACGCCTTTTTATTATTAACATTAACGAGGATTCAATAATTCTTACAGCGATAAAGAGTTGATTATCGGCATTAATTAGGTAATGATTGAAATAGTAAAGAATGGAAAAAGGGACTTGGGGGGAGGGGATTTGGATGGAAAAAGCATTTCCGCTTATTGAAACACGCCGATTGATTTTAAGGAAAGTTACAATAGAGGATGCTGGAGATATGTTTACATACCTATCTGATACAGATGTCGTGAAGCCAATGGGGTTATATCCATGCCAATCAGAAAATGAAGTATGGGATGAAATTAAGTGGTACGAATCTATATTCAAAGAAGGTACTGGAATTAGATGGGGAATTACATTAAAAGAATCCGGTAAGGTTATAGGCAGCTGCGGTTTCCTGAATATGGTCACCAAACATCATCGAGCTGAAATTGGATATGAATTAAATAAAGATCATTGGGGAAAAGGCATTGCAAGTGAAGCATTGGAAGCCGTTGTAAAGTATGGTTATCGTCACTTTCACCTGGAAAGGATAGAAGCTTTAATTGAACCTGCTAATAGCCCATCCTATAAACTAGTGGAAAAACAAGGATTTAGAAGAGAAGGATTGCTGAGGCATTATGAATATACTTGTGGCAAATTCGATGATTTATATATGTACTCACTCATAAAAGAAGATCTTAATGACATTTTCTTATTACAGTGTGAAAACCGCTAAAAAGCGGTCTTTTTCGTGCGCCCGGCATGGGTGCAATCTATAGGGTGGAAGTCCCGAATCATGAAGGCAGTAGTAGTGGTTAGCTTAATGCAAGGGTGTCCACGGTGACGTGGAATCTGAAGGAAGCAAGCGGCAAACCTCCGGTCTGAGGAACACGAACTTCATATAAGGCTAGGTATCATTGGATGAGTTTGCGAAACAAAACAAAGTCCTTACTGCCGAAGGTGGTACAGAGTAAATGAAG
>NZ_JBFUHM010000068.1:0-17267 GCF_056402395.1 Peribacillus sp. P4_B1 | reverse complement strand
AAGTTATATTTGGTATGTCCAAAAACAGCAGAGGAAGCTTATGTAGCTATTCAGGAGTATATAGACTTCTACAATACGGATCGCTTCCAGGAAAAATTTAACGGCCTTTCCCCGATTGAATATCGAGAAAAGGCCGCAGCTTGAAATACTCTTTTTTTATTGTCTACTTGACAGGGTTATGTGCAATGTATAATATGTACTCTCCTTTTTTCTTTTAGTGAACTAACCCTACCGTACAACGATAAAAAGTTCCCTTTATAAACTCTATAATTACCAGATAGGTCTTAACCTCGATGATTGTTTATCTTCATTTTCTTCATAAACTAATTTTTTTAATTCTTCTTTGAGCATTTGCAGGCGTTCAGCACCTATTTTTTCAATCCAACGTTGCTCAATTTCAGTTAGTATCTACTCTTTTGCCTTCACTACTAGCCAATCTCGTTCGGTCAAAACAATAATCTTTTTTAACTCGAAATCGAATGTATGTTAATGTAACCCTGAGTTAGTCTAATATGAAAAGGATTGCAATCAAACAAAAAGAGGGATAACTTTCATCCCTCTTACATTTTACTTTATTTTCTATTGATTTATCGCAAAGTTTTTAATGCACCACTCCACGCAATAACTTGGTCAAGCATTGCATTAACATTATTAAGGTGTAAATCAGCAGGTTTGAAATCAGTTCCGTTTTCGAAATCTGTAAATAGAGATAAAGTTGGGTGAACCCTAACATCTGCTATTTGTAATTCTCCACAGATTCCACGTAAATGTTCAGCAGCACGAGCACCACCTGTTGAACCATAGCTAACAATTCCAGCTGCTTTATTATTCCATTCATCACGAGCTGAATCCAATGCGTTTTTTAATGCACCTGTTATGCTGTGATTATATTCTGCAGCAATGAATACAAAACCATCTAAATTAGTTAGCTTTTCCGACCAAGATTTTAAACCGGGTTCATCTCCAGCAGTTGTAAACACAAACGGCAAATTGAAGTCCACAATATCTACAATTTCATACTCTGCATCTCCTCGTTTATTTGCAATACCGTATACCCATTCTCCAACTTGAGGGCTAACTCGACCTTGGCGTGTACTACCTAAAATAATCCCTATTTTTAGTTTTTCATTTGTCATTGGTTCTTCCTCCTTAGTGGATGTTCTAAATAATTTGTCTAAAAAGCCCATTCTATTCCACCACCATTTTTTTCTTTATTAGAATAAACAAAGCAATGAAGCACTATACAAAATTGTTAGTTCCTTCTTACACTAACTGCCCCAATAGTTGAACAAAGGGATGCTTTGCTTTCAGGAGGTCTATGGGTACGGCAAATGTTTTTCAAAATACAGCCTTTGATTTTCGCTACCTTTTTCCAATTGGCTCTAGTGGCATCTGGAAACCTTGAAGTATATTTTCCTCTTGGTATATGACCTATCCATTCATTTAATCGGTCGTACTGGTTGTCTATAAACTTCTGTACTGAAGCATCTCGATTTAACAAAGTTCCATCTAAATCAAATATGACTGACTTAATCATTTTGCATTCTCTCCCAAGAACATAATTTTTTTTATTTCTTTATCATTAACTTAAATACCTTCTTCAACTATCTGGCCCAAATGCAAAAAGAGCGCTCATCCTTATTTTAATGAATCGCGCCCTTTAACTTAATAATGAATATTGATTTGACTATACTTCGACAACATCCACTTTCCAGCTCTTTTGCAGTTTTCGAATATAAATGATTTGACCAATGTGATATGCGTTATGAGTTGATACATTTCCAAGTACTTCCCACCACTTCGCAGGTGCAGGAAAGCCATTCACTTCACTTTCCACTTTTTCTTCCGTTAATAAATTTTGCCATTGTAATAGCACCTCTAAAAGTCGTTCTTTTAAGTCATTAAAATTTTTATTTTCTGGAATGATAAAGCTTTTATTATTATCACCTATGGAAGGCACAGCATTGACATGAGATTTTTTGTACCTGGTTTGCCATGTTTCATTCCAATAAAGCAGGTGCTGCACAATTTCAACAATACTATTACAATTTTCATTAGGCTTCCAAAACGCTTCTTCCTCTGACAAGTTTTCAACAGAGTCAGAAAATGGAAGGTACCAGCTAGGATCATTAGCATTAGCTAATAATTGATTGGATAATACGTCTTTTGCATGAAACATGCTTTCCACACTCCTATTAAATTTTTTCTTTAAATCCAAAATAATGTAAAAATAGTCAGAAAGTGAATACCTAGTACTATTTATTTCTCTAGATTAAAGTTAATTCCCTTTATTATTTTTCATAAGAAAAGCGTTTCTATTTTAGCCTATATAAAATTAGACGCATAGGTGACTAATTGTACTCAAATGTTAAAACATGGCCTAAACTCTTATTCCACAATCTGGCCCTTTAATTGAACAAAAAAGGGAAGGTGCCACAGCTTATATCTTCTTGTAGACTTCTGCATACGCTGCCTTTAATTGGTCTCGCAAATCCTTGTTTGAAGGGAAATATTGAATACAGTGAAGAAAATAACAGTAAACTAGTCGCAAAATTGAATCCTTCTGTTACACAGGGATTCCGGAAGAAGGAAGAGGAATTTCAATTTAATAAGGATGCAAGAATGTACGTTTGTAGGGCTGGGCATTTGGCTATCAGGAAAGCTCGCCAGGGCAAAAAGGATGTAGCGACGAATCAAACAGATACCTATTACTTCGATATAGAAAAGTGTAAGATTTGTCCCTTAAAAGAGGACTATTATAAAGAAGGAACGAAAAGCAAGACCTATTCTGTCAGTATTAAATCCAATGAACATACAGAACAAGCTACATTCCAGGAAAGTGAGTATTTTAAAGGAAAATCAAAAGAACGTTATAAAATAGCAGCGAAAAACAGTGAATTGAAACACAGAAGCAAAAAAAGACGATTTCCATTCAAGTATCGAATGAGAATCGTCTTTTTTTAGTTTGATTTACCGTACTAGATAAAAAAGCGTGAGTTTTTCAGCAGCCATCCTTTTTGGACAGGCCCCTTTCCGCTAATTAATAAAATTTCTAGTAGAGCTCGATATCATTATATTTGTCACTTCAGAATATTACCATCTATACTTCAGAGAAGGTATCTCCAAAATGAATTGGTTTTCATTCTTTGAAAAAAACTAAGAGAATACTGCAATTTTACGTGCGATAGATTCTGTTAAACGAGATGCTACTTTTGGAACAGCCCATTTAATAATTGGTGTTAACACCGCACCAGATAATCCGCCTGCATGGATTTCCACCGTACAAGTCATTATTGTTTCACCATTAACATCTTCTGCAGTAAAGTGACCGCTTCCTGTAAAATTATCTGATAAACCTTTTAGTTCAAACTTAATATTTGAAGGTTCATTCCATTCGGTAATATCTACCTGCGCTTGTATTGTTTTTTTAATACCTTTCACACTACCTTCAAATGTCCAAATAGATTGCTTGTCATTTATGATTTCATGTTCTTTATAGGCTGGTACTGTCGTTGCCCATTTTTCGAGATCACTGACATAATCCCAAACTGCTTGTACATCTACTGGAACTACTACAGTATGCGTTCCCGTTGCCATTATGATCCCCACCTTCACTATGTATGAATTGTAACTTTACATTTCTACAATATAATTATTACATAAAAAGCATAAACTTACATCACTAATTACATAGCTTTCCTTCTTCCAATCCCCCAATTATTTGTATGACCAAATTTTTCCAACCCTCTACAATCCGGCCCTTTAATGGAATAACAGGACTGACGTTTTTAAACGACTTTAATGTCACTTAACAGTATTCCTTATGAAACTTTCCTGCCCCGTTAGTACCACAAGAAAAGGGCTGCCTCAGTTGGGGTAAGCACCCATTATAAACATACATTAGATTTTTACATAAAAATTACCAGCTTTTTATTAGAAGCTATAGAACATTATAAAAGGGTATGATTTATCTACTTTAAGGAGGTTTTCTAACATGACCAAGAACAATCAACAGCAAAAACAAATAGACACTCAACTACCTGATACAAACTTTACTGATACTGAATTAGGACAAGAACTTGCAAATATTCATCAAGAAGTTTCTCAATTAATTCAAACCGTGTCTCAATTTCGAGATTCTCCACAAGGTGCCCAAGCAAATCAAGCTTCAAACTCATCAAAAAAACAGATGGAATCATTTAGTTCTCAAGCTCAACAACAAATGCAGAAAACAGATCAACAAAGTCAACAAGAAGAAACCCCAAAAGAAAAACACAATATAAGAGATTATGATAGAGCATGGGAAGATGACCGTCTTTAATAGAGGGCATCTTCCTTTAATTCATTGACTCAAGTCCTTCATTTCTTCTTTCACTAACTTCTCCCGTTTTTGCTTAAGAAAAGGAGCTTCTCATCAGCTCCTTGTAATATATAGTAAAGCACCCGTTGTTGAACAAAGAGGAATCACCTTATTCAGCCATAGGTCTCGTGCCATTCATTTTTAAAGTCTATTTATCAATAAAGTCTATGTTATTGTCTAGACACCATTTAATCGCAATTTGTTTATATCGTTCGTCACGATAAGAATACCATTGGTCCTCCATTTCAAAGTCAATGATTTTGTCCTTAAATCTTCTAAAAGCACCCTTACCCTTAATTGAACTTAATAATTTATCTTGTTTTCTTTCATCACTAACAGTAAAACAAAAGTCTTCTATGATCTCATATTCATTTACTTCATATTTTGTTGGGAGTTCCTTGTAATTCTCAAAGTTTTCAAATACATCATTAGCAACTTTTCTATCTTCTTGTTCCCACTCAGGTAAATGCCCGAATTCTTCTTCATCTTCAGCTGCTCTCAAGTCATCCAAAGTTACTGAAATGATTTCACCAGTTTTTACATTTAAAAATGTCCGAGACTCATCAAACTGCATTTCCAATTCTTCAATAATGGCCTGAATCTTTACTGGATTTTTCAATTAGTGATCACCCTTCAATTTTTTACTAATGCACCTGTTAGCATTCCTGTAGCTCGTTAAATATCAGGTTTTAAAAAAATAGAGCCCCTCAGTAAGATACGAGTATAGAGACCAATCTAACTCAAAGCCTTAATGAGGAAGCCCTACTATGAATTTTAAAATGTAAAACAAACAAAATCAACTAATTGAGAGAATTACGAATCAACATCCAGTTGTTGGCGGACATACTAGAAAAACTACACGTTATTGTGAAGGAGGAATAGCTAAAATATGGCCCAATTGTTGAATAAAGATCAAACAGCACTCTTCAACTATCCTGCCCGATAGTTGCATAAGAAAATGGAGCTGTTTTCAGCCCCATATAGAAGTTAAGCACCCATTATTATTTCATTAAGGATCTACACTGTGAAATAATTATTGTCTTGAAACACCTAATTCCTTCTAACTTTGACTTATTGTACAATAAAGCTAAAAAGGTTTGAGGTATCTAATGAAAAAAGGAAATTCTTATATTCTTGTTTTCTCCGTGCTTGTCTTTTTAATAATACTACTTGTTTCAACAACACCCATAATAATTAAAACTTTACTTGTTATTATAACGATTGGGTTTCTATTTCCTATTATTAGAAAGATTCTGTTTAAAGATAAATTCAGAAAAATTAAAGTGGCTTTCTATTCATCATTGTCCTTTACCATTGGTTTTTTTCTAATCTCAATGATTGAGGAACAATCATTTAATTTAAATGGAGAGTTATTTGATTTTACTATTATTCTGCTTTTTTATAGTTTAATTGGAAATTTCGTTTATGGCTTACCTGTATCTCTAATCGCTGAATTTATCTCTATGAAGTTTTTCAATATTCGATTCTGGTTATCTGGATTAATTCATATTGGATTTGGGTTGGGTACATACTTTATTGAACCAGGTTTCTCTATACCTGCGATTATTTGCTCGATAATCTTTTTTGCTCTTGATGAAATCACTAAAAAAAATTCGCCTTCTTTTTCAACTAACCTGCCCCGATAGTTCATTAAGCAAAAAGGCCACCTGTCACTTAGGAGTTATTTTGCACTATAAGTAAATATAAAAAGCCCAATTTCTCAGCACTAAAATTGAGAAATTGGACTTTTACCGTTACTTCGGAAAAGCTCCCTTTAATGGAATACCTAAAATATGATCTTAGTCTTAAAATCAATTAATTCCTCTTTCAGGAAGGCCCCCGATAGTTTAAGTATAATATTTAACAATCGTAGACTAGTAAGCACGAGCAAACCAAACCGTATGTTTTGCTTCTTTACCACAATGAAGGCATGTGTGCTTTGTTGTCGGTGGGTTAAATGGAATGTTTCGTGTTGTGAATTTTGTTTTTTCTTTTACATTTTCTTCACAAGCATCCTCTCCGCACCAACCAGCTAATATCCAACCAGGAATTGTTCCATTTTGTTCGGATTCTGCTAGATGTTGTTTTAACTGTTCGATTGTATCGATATGTGTGTGTGAATTCTTCGCACGGAAAGCTTTTGCTTTTTCAAATAGACGAGTTTGCATTGTTTCAAGTTCTTTTTTAATGCTTTCAACAATTGATTCTAAAGGTACGGAAACTTTCTCCTCTACATCACGTGCTTTCATTAAACCTTGATTATTTACTAAATCACGTGGACCAAGTTCAATACGTACAGGTACACCTTTTAACTCCCATTCATTAAATTTATAGCCTGGAGATTGATCAGAATCATCAAGACGAACGCGAATTCCTTCCGCTTTTAAAGCTGCAAAGATTTCATCTAATTTCTCCATAATTGCATGGTTCTTTTTCCATGGACCAACTGGAATCAAAACGACTTGAGTCGGTGCTATTTTTGGTGGTAAAACAAGACCTTGTTCATCGCCATGAACCATGATGACCGAACCAATTAAACGTGTGGACGTACCCCAAGATGTTGTATGAACATAAGCGTGTTTATTTTCTTTATTTAAATATTTTATATCAAATGCTTCCGCAAATTTTGTACCTAAGTAGTGTGAGGTACCTGCTTGTACGGCTTTTCCATCTTTCATCATTGCTTCAATGGAGAATGTATCAATCGCACCGGCAAAGCGTTCTAATGGTGTCTTTTGCCCTTCATAAACTGGAATCGCAAGTAATCCTTCTACGACTTCTTTATAAATAGTTAACATTTGCATTGTTTCCTTACGCGCATCTTCTTGATCCACATGAGCAGTATGTCCTTCTTGCCATAAAAATTCAGAGGTACGGATGAATGGAAGAGTTTTCTTTTCCCAACGGAATACATTTGCCCATTGATTAATTAAAACTGGAAGATCTCGATAACTTTTAATCCATTTTGAATACAAATGTCCAATCATTGTTTCTGAAGTTGGACGCAGTGCTAAACGTTCTTCTAATTTCTCTCCTGCAGCTTCTGTTACCCAAGGAAGCTCTGGTGAGAATCCTTCAATATGATCCTTTTCCTTTTCGAAGAAGGATTCTGGAATTAACATTGGGAAGTATGCATTGCGATGACCGGTTTCTTTAAACCGTTTATCCATCTCTTCTTGAATATGTTCCCATAATTCATAGCCATCTGGCTTAAATGCAATACAACCACGAACTGGGGTGTAATCCATTAAATCAGCTTTTTGAATCGTATCAATATACCATTTTGAAAAATCGTTTGTTATTTGTGACATCGTCTTTACCTCCTGAGAAAATGAAATAACTTTACAAAATAAAAAAAGCATAAAGAGTCCTTAAAAAAGGACGTCTTTACGCTAGTAGACGTGGTACCACCTTAGTTCGACATTAATAATAAATATTAAGTCCTCTAAACGTTTGTAACGAAACGACTCGGTTAATTTTTATCTAACATCTCCGTGGTAGGGTTCAATAAGAAGGGGTGATATAGCTTTCAGCCAAGGCTATATTTTCTGTTTCACAATCCTTATTTACTTGAGCACATCATTGATTACATATTTATAAATTAATATATCAATTTGCTAAAAGTAATTCAATTATTACTGTAACACAAACAAAAGCTACTACAAAAATAACTAAGCAGATAAATTTAAATATTTACTCCTTCTTATTATCATAAAAAGAAATGTTTTAATTTTTGCTTATTGAATTAACCTGCCAGTTACTTTAAGTATAAAATTTAACATTCTCTTCTAAACTTTAACCTAGAAATCCAATTTTCTTTAAAGGCGTTGCTCCATAATATGGTCCGATTGCTGAACAAAATTAAAAAAGCATTCTTTAGCTATCTGTTATTTAGTTCATAAATAAGGTTCCATAAACAGACATTTATGCTGCTAAAACAACTTTATCAAAAAACAATATGTTGATAATTTCATAAACGCTATTTGTTACAAAACTCGTGATTTAGTAAACAGTTTTTATTAAATAGTTAAATAATTTTTAGAGAATAGAACTAACGCACCCGTTAGTTTAAGAACAATATTTCACAATCTTATCTTCACCATCCCTTTATAGTAGCCAAAAGACAAGTCCTATTACTGTTAATGAGAAAAGTAACGGGATTGCACAACCAACTCCTAAACAACTGGAAAGCAAGTTATAAATAGACCAACGAGTTTTTTCTCCCTTGGTCGGTTCTTCTTCGAACACTTTAGGCGTACTTGTCCTATTCTTTTTCATAATTAATATCCTTCCCTGCGAATTTATAAAGAAAAAGTTGCCTTCGAGACAGCTCTAATCTTCAGCTAACGCACCCGTTAGTCTCATCAAGATTTTAATATCATCATCTTATTTCCAATCATTTTTCAAAGGGAATTATTCTTTTTTCAGTTTCGTTTCTTGTTTGGTTAGGATTTTGTAATCCATGATGAATTTGGAATTTGGAAGGTAATGAATGACAAACCATCTATCAGAATCTGAATTTGAAATACTTGTTGGCAATTTAAGATCTACATTATGAACTTTAACATGCAGATAACTGCCCGACTTATATGGACTTCTATGATCAAATTCAGTCGGAACCCCTTGAATAACTCTATAATCATTTGTTAAATAAGCAGGAATGTCTAACCAATGAGGATTAACAAACATCAAAACTATTGTAGCGATTGCGTAAAGTATACGCTCTACTAATTCAAAGTCTTTTTTAAAGAGCATGACAGCACAAGAAAAAGCAAGGAATAGTGTACTTATAGAGATAATCCAAAACATTTCCCTAAACGCAAATTTGCCTTGTAACATGATTACCGCAGCTCCTACAGCAAGGGAAACATACCAAATACGTTTAAATAGTTTACTAAGACTTAAAGACGACTTTTCTCGTTTGATAGATTGTTTGTTATCGATATCGTCCATTACATTAAATCCTTTCAAATTTTTAATTTTTCTTTTTTACTTTGAGCATAAGCCAAAAAATTCTATTTAATATAGAAAAATATTTCCACCTTGTTGAACTATCCTGCCCCTTTAGTTGAAGAAGAAAAATCAAAAGCATTGTTTAACAGAGTCTTTTAAAGAAGTAACAATCAAAAAAAGTTCGTAAAGTGTACTATTATGAACAGTGTTTATCGACTGTAAAAAGCAATCTACTCCCCTTCAAATCACTATTCACTTGGGGTAAGGGGCAGTTCTAACGCAAAATAACCCCTGCCCAACTTTTTAAGGCTGGTAACAGAGGGCAATTGCAGTAAAACCATTTAGGTGTTTCGAATTATAGTATTATCCCAAACATGGTTTGCGTATCCAAAGAGATTTAGCGTGTCTTGATACCAAGTTGCTATTCAAATGGGCAGGAAATTGGGAAAATAAATGTTTATGTATTCGTTTATGTTTAAGATCCAACGCTATGTTCTACTGCATAATCCCAACTAGGAAAATAATACAATGCATTTTTCATTAACTCCGGATCTGACTTCTTTACCTCTTTCTTCCGAGGTGGCTTCCCTTCTTTTTCTACTAATTCAGAAATTTGATTCACGACTTCTTCAACACTCATATTTACTTCCATTTGCTACCTCCTTCTTGTTCTTAACTATATATTTTCCCAATTTACGAAAATTAATACAATTGTACTTTAGCTAACCTTCCCCGATAGTTGCATAAAGAAAAAGCTGCCGAAGCAACCCTGTTATTGAACTAAGCACCAGTTAGCTTAACAAGATAAAATATTTTTCTTGGACACATAAAAGACCATTTTATTGGAAAAATAATCATAAAGGAGATGTAATTATTGAAGAAGATAACTTCCATTACTCTTATAGCAGTATTAGTTACATTATTTCCTTTAAATGTACAAGGATTCGCTCAATCTAATACTGGAGAAGAACCTTGGAGTAAGTATCCGGATAATTCAACAATGAAATTCAAAGATGTGGATTCAATGTATGATTCTCTTGATAAAAATCAATATGTTGAATTTGAGAATGCAAAATTGAACATTCGAGAAAAGGGTTATTTTAAAGACATTAATACGGTACTATCAAAAGCTGATATGTACGGTGGTAAATCAAGACATGGTGGAGAAGGTTATCACCCTAAAAGACAAGTTTATGTATTTGTAACAGTCTCTCAGGATGGTAAAAATGTGACAACAGCTATTTTTGATGCAGAAACTAAAAGACCCATTTCAATAAGTTCAAATTAAAAAATGATGACAACTCTTGGATTTATGGAGTTGTTTTTTATTTTCCAATAACACTCTTTAAGCCATTTTCCTTAATGAACTATCCTGCCCCGTTAGTTCATCAAGAAACTCAACAACATTATTTAACAGAGCTTTTAAAAAAAAAACACAAAAAGCCCCATTTGTTGGGGGGCTTTTTGTGTTTGCTGATAGGACTCCAAAATGCTATAGAAGCACTCCTTTCCGTCATTCTCCCTTTAATTCAGCTAAATAGTGCCTTACGGCACTTTCAACTAGTTCATAAACCGTCCTATCATGAATGATTGCTTGTATTTTTAGTTCCTTCATAAGTTCAACATCCATATCGAATGAAGAACGTTTTCTTATAACGTTGGTTCGTTCCATGGTTGGTGCTGATTGTTCGTTTGCTTGTTTAACCTGTTCTTTACCACGTTTTATGCCAACGTTAGAACGTTGGTTGGTATTGTTAATGGGTTCTTTATTTACATTAGTTGAAACGTTCGCCTTTGCTTTTCCTGCTGTTATAAAGTCATAAATAAGCTGCTCTTGTACCGTTTCCTCGTCACCTTCACCAACGAAATACCAGCCTTTTTCGCCTGAATTTCTATACTCATAACCAGCTTTATTCAATGCTTTTCTTAGTAATTTTTCTGAAAGATGAACATCAGCCCTTTTGGCAATATTCGCTGGTTTATCAGTTTTAATTAACTCCAAGATTTCACCGATTTTCATTTAGTAAGCTCACGGGAAAACCAATACTTCGTTTTGATATTTCGATAAGTACCAATGTCTTTGATCAGCTCGGCAATAAGATCATAACCGCAATATGTGTGCCTCAGCGTGCTAAATTCATCCAATGTGACATAATCATCACTCTTTAATTCAACTTGACACTCTCCACAACAAATCCCCATATCCAACACCTCCACAAAGTATATTGATATATTCGTCGAAACTTGGTGACCATCCTTCTTTTGTACAAAAAACAGGTCTATTGACGGGCCTTTAATGTTTATTAGTTTTTCAAAGTTATCTGGAACCTTAATAAATAAAGGAGAGTACAGTTATTAACACAATGTTACAATAACACACATTCAAAATGTAAATTTTGAGTACACTCATAGTAGATTATTAAAAATGCTATTTTAAGTGGATTTTGTGTGTAAAATTTAAGTTGTATAATAAATGAATTAGATAAGTAGATTGAAAGGATGTCACTTTAGGCGATAATTTGCACTTATTTTGCAACTTTAAAACCCAGCTACCTTCATAAGAGAAGATTAGCTGGGTTTCTTCATTATTCCTGCTTTTCTAAATACCGATAAATCGTTGTTCGAGATACACCTCATTTTTCTGCGACGTCTTTAATCGGTGTACCATTTTCAATTAGTGATTTCATCATTTCAATATCTTTCGGTCCAAATTTTCCAGGACGTCCTCCAAGTCGACCACGTGCTCTACCTGCAGCTCGTCCGGCAGCCGAACGTTCCTCAATTAAATTACGTTCAAATTCCGCAAATGCCGCAAACAAATGAAACATCAATTGGCCTGTGGCATTACTTTTGTCCATTGTTAAATTTTCTTGTAGACTGTGAAAGCCCACACCACGTTCAATTTGAATTAAATCTTGCATATTGCGTCCTAATCGATCTAATCGCCAAACAACAATCGTATCGCCTTCACGTGTACTGAAGTGTTTCCTCTAACCAGGACGCTGTCTTTTTGCCCCACTCATTTTATCGTGAAAAATTTTGGAACAGCCATATTGCGTATGAGCGTCCATCTGTAAATCTAAATTTTGTCATCCCGTCGACACACGTGCATATCCAATTACACTCAAATCACTCTTTCTTATTATTCCTTTATATTTTTTGTAACATAAGATAAAAATAGATAGGTTATTGAACGTAGAATAATGAACAGAGTTTTGTTACGATAAAGGCAATAAAAACGTCCTTTTCAAATCGAACAGTGGTGTGTTCAGAAAAGGACGGGTTTTGGAACAAATAATAACTTATTTATAAAATCGTGCTTAATCGATAAAAATTAAATAAACGCCAATCCCTTAGATATGGGATTGGCGTTTTAGCGCACTTCTTAAAGTTACAAATATGTTAAGTTCATTTTATAAACAACATTTTAAGGAATGTTGTTCAATTCCTCTGTTAATCGTAGGAATTCTTCTTTGTTTCTATCCTGTAATGACTGGTCAATCTCTTTTCGGATTTGCTCTTTTCGGAAATTAAGAAGGGCTTTGTTTATCACCATTTCAGCAAATTCAGAATCCTTGACGTTTATTTCAGGTTGTGGTGGTGTATTAGCCAAATTCTTCTCCATAGGAAACCAACTCCTTGACCTTTTTTCTATTATACCGAAAGTTTCCAGACTATTCAAATAATTAGCCAAGTAGTTCCAATGAAATAATCCGTTTCCTCAATGAAAATGAATAAGTGAAAAACATAAGTGAAAAAACAGGTGTAACAAGAATGAATAGGGGTAGCGTCAGGAAAATGCGGATTTACAACGCTAAGGAAATGTCACCTATTAAAAAAGCCGATTTCCATCATGAACTGCACCTCCATTGTTAGTTGTGTCTAACAATTGGGGTGCAGTTCAATCTCAAGGAATACATACTCTTTCGTAAAAGAAAAATGAATCGGGCAGCTTTTTGGGTTCGATTTCCCAAAAGGGTGCCCTAAAGCTTCTGTCCCACTAGCTTTATTCTGCCCTAACTACGCTTTCGAAATTACTTTTGTGGGATCCGTCACAAAAAGGTTTATTATCGGAAAGTCCACATCTGCATAGGGAAAAGGCTTCTTTTGTTTCAATTTTATTCCCTTCACCATCGACTAGCTCTACATTCCCTGATACACGTAATGAACCATTATCATTAACTTTAATAGTAGCTATAATAAATCACCTCTTTTTTAATACATTTTTGCCCTGGGGGAATAACTTTAAACGATAAATACGTTCTACTTCCTCAATATTATTTGATTGACATCCTGAAATTACCAAAAGAAGAAGTGTTATACCAATAAAAACACACCACATTTTATCGCCCTCCCCCCTTATTTTTAAAGGGTATTGTTTTAAAAAGTTCCAAAAACCTTATTCTATTAACCTGATCCTTTAGCTGCATAAGAAAAAGCAATCCTTCTTAATGAAGAATCGCACCCGTTAGTTCTATAAGAAAAGCGAAACTTCTTCAAGAATCGCTCCCTTTAATTGAAGAATACTTTTCTAATATAGTATCACTGTTAACTAATGTGAAAACTCAATGGTATTGGTACTTTAAATAAAGTTTGATCAAATTGATACTAATAACCTTGATAAACGAACAAAAAGAAAAAGCGTGTTTTGAAAAAAGATTGATCAAAATACGCTTTTAATATAATTAATGAATTATTCTTTTATTAAAAAACTTGCCGTAACTTAGTTAATAAAAATTAGCATTACAGCTGCAATCGATTTTATAGATTGGGCATTATACAAACCCCATTTATTCACAGAGACTGACATGATTGATAAAACTGGAATTTTGATGAATTTATTTTAATAATGATAATATCATCGCTACAGAATTATCTACAAATGAACGCTCTGGACGAGATTTCATTAACACGGTAAGTCCGATTAATGAAACGACTAGTGTCTGTGCTAAAACTTTAGCATTAAGGCTGCTTTCGAGCTCACCTGAGCGAATACCTCGGACAATCGTTTCTTGAAATATGATCGAAAGATACATCTGATGCTCCCTTGTAAGGATTTCAAATTTTTCATCGTGAGGGGCAAGTTCCACCATTGTATTAATGCAAAAACATCCCTTGTTCGGACTTTCTTTATATTCCTCTTCCACCAAATCTTCAAAAAATGTGTGAAATGCTTCCTTTACAGATAGATTGTTTTGAAGTTTTGTTCGAATATGGGAAGCATGTAGCTTTGTATATTTGCGTAATGCAGCCTCAAACAATTTCTCTTTGTCTCCAAAAGCTGAGTATAAGCTTGGTCGTTGTATCCCCATTTTGGCAGTCAAATCGCTTAGCGAAGTAGCCTTGTACCCCTTCTCCCAAAAAAGCAACATAGCATCATCCAACGCTTTTTCCTCATCAAATTCACGTTGTCGAACCATAATAAATCCCTCATTTCAAAAAACAAAATTTCTTCACTAGATAATTAATCTTGTTCTTGATTCTTTTTTATTTGCTCAATGATTCCGAATCTGTCCACTTGAATCCAGTATTCCACTATTTTTCGTTCCTCTAATCGGTATACGGCACTACCTATTTCAATAACCTCTTTATTTGTAGGCAGATAACCCTCATACTCTCCAATATGCATTCCTGTCTGCTTCCATCTGACATGAACTTTTTGATTTTGAGAAATTAATTCTTGAATTTCAATTTTAAATTCCCCCCATGAATCTATCATTTCTCTTATATGCTCAGCATAATTCTCAGGTGACCTTTTAATTGTCACCATGCTTTCTGAATTCACTTGATGTGCTCTTACCTCTTTCGCCATAAAAAACTTAGCTTGTTCGGGATTGCAACCCGATCTGACAACTTCAAAGAAGCTTTTTATAATCTGTTCGTTTGTCTGTAGGAATTTTGGAGATGGTGAATCGCCCCCAGATAATTCAGTTAATTCGTTATTCCCCGGTATTTGATTCATGGATAATTAATCCTCCTTTTAATTACCAATCGGTATATTATGATTTTATTTAATTAAAGTTCTATTGTCAAATTGTGATGATACTTTCAAGAACAGCATTCAAATAACTGCATAACTTACTTGACATCAAAACGTTTTGTTGGTTATCCTTTATTAGGAATCATTTTGTACCGAACGATATATTATACTGTTAAGTACAAAAAAAGGGGATGTAAGTAATGGTAAAGGTGAAGGTTAAAGAAAAAACAACAATTAAAGTTGAAGATCATGATACGAAAACAGATCAGTTACAAATAGTATCCGGATCAACCATGACTCGCTATATGGCACTATTGTTTGCAACAGCCTGTGGGATGGCTGTCGCCAACATATACTATGCACAACCGTTGCTAGACTCACTGGCGACCGAGTTCGGTATCGCCCATTCATCCATCGGCATTGTCATTACCATTACTCAGCTTTGTTACGCGCTAGGACTGCTACTGCTGGTACCGCTCGGTGATCTACTGAATCGACGTCGGCTAATCATCGGTCAGATGCTTTTATCCGTGTTGTCTCTGATTGTGGTTGGCATTGCCCCCATCATCACAGTGCTTTTCACGGGATTAGCTGCGGTCGGACTGCTTGCTGTGGTGACTCAGGTGCTCGTAGCGTTCGCATCGACTTTGGCTCCCCCAGCCGAGCGTGGACGTATAGTCGGCTTGGTGCAAAGTGGAGTCGTGATCGGCATTCTGCTCGCACGAACATTCGCTGGTGTACTAACCGATCTCGCCGGTTGGCGTTCGGTCTATCTAGTTTCTGCCGCCATGATGCTCATCATGACTGGCGTGTTGTTCCGAGTCCTCCCGCATGATGAAAGCGAAAGAGAGTCACTATCCTATCCGCAGCTGCTTCGTTCGGTGCTCACATTGTTCATGCAAGAACGAATCCTACGCATCCGCGGAGTACTGGCTCTGCTGATTTTTACCGCGTTTAGTACATTGTGGACTTCGCTGGTGCTTCCTCTCAGTGCTCCACCATACTCTCTTTCACATACCGCTATTGGAGCGTTTGGTCTTGCTGGAGTTGCCGGAGCATTAGCTGCTGCTCATGCTGGGGGTCTGGCTGATCGAGGTTTAGGGCAGCGAACAACCTGCATAGCCCTAGTTTTATTGCTAGCATCATGGTTCCTAATCAGCTTCACCGAACACTCACTGATCGCATTAGTCATTGGCGTTATCTTTCTTGACCTGGCTGTGCAAGCAGTACATGTCACCAATCAGAGTATGATTTTCACAGTGCGTCCTGAGGCGAGAAGCCGACTTACTGCTGCTTACATGATTTTTTATTCCATCGGCAGTGCCATGGGTTCAATTGTTTCAACCAATATATACGCAAACTATGGATGGATCGGAGTATGTCTATTTGGTGCCTCTGTCAGCGCTTTGGCCCTTTTGTATTGGGTAATAACCTACCGTCTAACGGAGCAGATTAGAGAGAAATAATCGATTTTTATGTTGGTTTGAAATTTTTCAAGACCTAAAATCATACAAAGTTACAAAAAGGGGGTGATACATATTAGTCATGTTGTATCACCCTTTTACTTCTTGTTCAACAAACACACGCTTATATACAGAGTTTTTTCAAAGCAGTGCAGCTTTATTTCAAATATACACGTATTCAATTAAATGGCCCAATTGTTGAATAACAGCACTCTTCAACTATCCTGCCCCGATAGTTGCATAAGAAAAGGAGCTGCTGATCAGCTCCTGATAATGAAGTAAAGCACCCCGTTAGCATTCCTGTAGATCGTTAAATATCAGGTTTGAAAAAAATAGAGCCCCTCAGTAAGATACGAGTATAGAGACCAATCTAACTCAAAATCTTAAGGAGGAAGCCCTACTATGAATTTTAAAATGCAAAACAAACAAAATCAACTAATTGAGAGAATTACGGATCAACATCTAGTTGTTGGTGTGGATATTGCCCAACACGTACACGTGGCCCGTGGCC
>NZ_JBFUHM010000067.1:0-17435 GCF_056402395.1 Peribacillus sp. P4_B1 | reverse complement strand
CGGCATCATGGTCATGTAATAAGTAAGCAGACGATTCCTCATCCTCCCATTTTTCCTTTCGCTGCATAAGAAGCGGATCTCTCAATAAGATATATCTTTTAGTTATCACCTTTGTTTCTCTATCGAATTTTTCTTCTTCGGTTAATTTGGGGAACATAGCATTCCGAACAAAAAGGCCTTCTTCATCAAAATCACGTTTTGAACCAAACCCGATTACATCCCGCATATATTTTGAGCTTTTTACAATATGTTCATAATCATCTCTTGAAAATGGCTTCCCTTCAGTATCCTCGTTAAATAAATATTGCCGAAATTCCGGTCCGATTTTTTCTAAAAAATAGCGGACCCTCCCTAGTACTGGATAATTCCGTAGTATAGCGTGATGCTTCTGATTTCGGTCTAATATTAATAAATAGACTAGAAAAATGACAAGTGCTATTACAACAAGTGCAATAGTAATAAATGAAATGATAATTAAACGACTTGCGATATCCATTTTACCCCTCCTAGTAATGATTTTATTTTGTTTAATTTACTCTAACTTGAATCTCTTTATACAATGGAGCGAATATTATTGAAAAGATTTTTAATACTCAATTACATAATTTCATGTAGGCAAAGCCAACATATAGGGAAGAAATCAATGGTCGAGGAGGGAATAGTATGAAGGCATCTGATTTGTTTATAAGATGTTTAGAGAATGAAGGTGTTCAGTATATTTTCGGGATACCTGGTGAGGAAAATACGGATCTTGTTGATTCTCTAATAAGCTCTGATATTAAATTTATCTTAGTCCACCATGAACAAGCTGCAGCATTTATGGCAGACATCTATGGGCGGCTAACTGGAAAGCCTGGCGTTTGTTTGAGTACATTGGGACCGGGTGCAACCAATTTATTAACAGGGATAGGAAGTGCTTATTTGGATTATTCCCCTGTTGTTGCGATTACTGGTCAGGCGGGGCTTGATCGAATTCATAAGGAGTCGCATCAATATGTGGACATTATTGGAGTCTTTAAGGAAGTAACGAAATGGAATCAACAAATTAAGGTGCCTCATACGATTCCGGAAATTATCCGTAAAGCATTTAAGACTGCAGTCATTGAAAAGCCGGGTGCTGTTCATATCGAGCTCCCGGAAGATGTGGCAATGATGGATACAGAAGGTGAACCACTTCCGGTTACACCAATCCCTAGATCCAATCCGGCCGAAGAAGAAATCAAAAAAGCTGTAGAATTAATAAATCGCGCTAAAAAGCCTATTATTCTAGCTGGTAATGGCGTAATCCGCGATGGAGCTACGGAGTCCTTACGTAAATTTGCTGAAGAGAAACAAATTCCTGTTGTGAATTCGTTCATGGCCAAAGGAGTTTTACCTTCTAACCATCCGTTGACCCTTTTTACAGTTGGGATGCAAGCAAGGGATTATGTTCTATGCGGGTTTGATTTGGCCGATCTTATTATCACCGTCGGCTATGATTTCGTCGAATATTTGCCAAAGTATTGGAACGATGAGGCAATGAATCAGATTATTCATATTGATGCTCGACCGGCTGAGGTTGATGCTTATTACCCCGTTCAAGCTGAATTGGTCGGGAACGTAACAGAGTCACTTGAAGCATTGACCACTGATGTAGTAAAAAAAGAGCTTTGGCCAGAAGTGAAAAGATTAAGGTCTCAAATTATTGAAAAATTCCATTCTTCAGATGATGTATCAGGAAGCCCTATCATCCCTCAGCGGATTATCGCTGATTTGAAAAAGGCGGAAAAGGGAAATGCCATTGTCATTTCTGATGTGGGTGCACATAAATTATGGATGGCCCGGATGTATCAACCGGAAAAGCCTAATCACACTATCATTTCTAATGGCTTTGCATCGATGGGGATTGCCATTCCCGGTGCGATTGCGGCAAAACTGGCAAAACCTGATAAACCTGTCATTGCGGTTACAGGGGATGGTGGATTTCTAATGAATGGGGTTGAATTGGCAACTGCAAAACGTCTGGGCCTTGCCTTCGTGATAGTCATTTTCCATGATTCAAAATACGGCCTAATTGAGTGGAAGCAATTGAATAAATTTGATCGTACGAATGCGATTGAATTTACCGACCCAGACTTTTTAAGCTTCGCAAAAAGTTTTGGTGTTAAAGGAGTGAAAGTAACCCATTCCGATGAATTGCTTCATGCATTAGAAGAAGCGATTTCGAGTCAGGAAATTGTCTTGATTGATGTGGATGTCGATTATTCGGAAAATGTAAAGCTCTCGAAAACACTGGGTGATTATATTTGTAAATTATAAAACATGTAGTATTGGAGGAATGTCAGATGAAGAAAAAGTGGCAATTGTGGATCGGTGGTAAATGGCGGGAAGCTAAATCGTATGAGCCGTTATTTAATCCCCATTCAAATGAAGAAATTGCACAAATCGGACAGGCTGAGCCTGCGGATGCCATTGAAGCAATAGTTGAGGCAAATGCCGCTTTTCAGAAATACCGATCCTTCCCGGCGCATGCTCGAGCCGAAATTTTAATGAAAGCTGCAGCAATCATGGAAGAACGCAGTGAAGAACTTGCGAAAATCATTTCTCTAGAGGCGGCGAAAACGATTCGAAATGCTCGTGAGGAAATGAATCGTACGGTTCAGACCTATCGTTTTGCTGCAGAAGCGGCAAAGAACAATTATGGGGAACAAATTCCGATGGATGCAGCAGTGGGTGGGGTAAACCGTTTTGGCTTTACAATTCATACCCCTATTGGCGTCGTAACGGCGATTACCCCATTTAACTTTCCATTTAATCTTGTCGCCCATAAAGTTGGTCCAGCTATTGCGGCTGGTAATTCGATCGTGTTAAAACCTGCCGAACAAACCCCTTTGAGTGCACTGGTTCTTGCCGATATCTTTCAAGAAGCAGGGCTGCCGGAGGGAGTTTTGAACATCATTCCGGGTAAGGGAGATGTTTTAAGTGAAGCATTGACGACCCATCCACATGTAAAAAAAGTGACTTTCACAGGCAGTGTAGAGGTCGGACACCTTATCCAGCAGCAGGCAGGCTTCCGCAAGCTTACCCTTGAACTCGGATCCAATTCGCCTTTCATCATTGATGAAGGAGTTGACATCGATAAAATTATTCAACGAAGTGTGATGGGTTCATTTACGAATAATGGGCAGGTGTGTATCTCGATCCAAAGAATTTATGTCCACAAATCACTGTACCAACAATTTTTAGATCGATTCGTCAGTGCAACAAAACAGCTTGTCATCGGTTCCCCCTTGGAGGAAAATACAAATATTACAGCGGTCATTTCAAAAAAAGAATTGGAACGGTTACAAAGTTGGATAGACGAGGCAGTACAGGAAGGAGCAAAAATCGAGTGCGGCGGTACAGTGGAAGGCAATGTACTAGTGCCTACCGTCTTAACCAATGTAAATCGTGATTCAAAGGTATTTCGTTTCGAAGTATTTGGTCCAATCGTCTGTATTTTCCCATTCGAAACGCTGGATGATGCCATCAAGGATGCAAACGATTCACGTTACGGATTGAACTCAGGAGTGATGACACCAAGTATAGAACGTGCTTTCTATGCGGCAGAACGCTTGGAAACAGGTGGAGTCGTCATCAATGATATCCCAACTTATCGGATTGATAATATGCCTTATGGCGGCTGGAAGGACAGCGGTGTTGGTCGAGAAGGCGTCAAATATGCGATGAATGAGATGATGGAACAGAAGTTTATTAGCTTTAAAATAAGAGACGAATGATAGCAAGACCCTTTAGTGCTTGTTTGTATCGGCACGAATCGCTCGACCGGAATTCAAGCGGGCATTTGTTGGTACAACTTGATAAGTCAACTTTTTCCATTTTCACTGTATGGAACCTAAGAAAATTCAATTTAGCTATAGTTTAAAATGAACTCCCTTATTTAGAAAACATAGGTCATTAAGTGAAAAATGGTTAAGAATGGCATAACAAAACCACCTTTCAGATGAATACTTGATTAAGGTGGTTTTGTATGCTTGATTATAGGAAATTCCTTGTCTTGACATGACTTTAAAGAGTAACGACTTTTTTCAATAATTGATGGTTTTACTAGCATGGTTTTAGCTAGTATTTTAGGTGTTGGCRTACCCTTTTCCGAAATACCTGTGTTTCTCTACCAGGTGAAATTACAATCTATCCAAATGTAATTAAACAACACTTGTCAGAACCTTTACTTGCAGAACTAACCGCTACATGTGGAGCACCCAACTTTGTTATTGGTGAAGATAAGTAAGCAAATTCGTGTAGCTTTTTAAGATTATTACCCAAAATCTAAAGACCACCACTTCCTTGTGAAAACTTCAATTTAAATATTCTAGCGAGGTCTTTACCTAAATATATTATAATTTGTTTAATTTAATACCCATTAATATGCTCGCGGTGAAATGGTTCAAATAGGTTAAATTTGTAAATGAAATTTTTATTATTCACATTGGGATTCTCAAAAAATACTGCCATTTGCAGCCATTATTTATCTATCATTTGCCCTTGGATAAACTAACCTTCGCAGAAAAGGACTTATGAGATCCATGGTGAATAGACCGTAATCAATGACAACCATTTCATTATTCTCATTAAATCCGACATTATCTAAACGCAAATCTATTGGAATGATACCGTACCTCAGGAATTTCAATTCCAACTTGATCAGTTTCGCATATTCCATGATTGACACTTTCGTGTCCACCTTCTTCATGATAATCCAGCCCAGCCCATACTCTTTAACCGGACATAGATACTTTTTGACTTCCTTATTACAGTTATTATATATATAGGCCTCATTTGCATTGCTTATTAAGCCTACTTCTGATAATGCAATTTTTAATATATAGCCATTATTTAAATCATAGACAACTCGGTTTAAACCATACCCAATCATTTTATGCTTGATTTTTAGCGTTTTACTAGCAGTAGACACTATTTGTCTTGCGGTTTTATAAAACTGGTATGTCCACATTTGAGATATCCAAGACTCAATGGCTTTTATCTCTTGCTGGGACAGTAGTTTACTTTTATTCGGCTGATGTATCCTTTCCTTACCATTGTTAATTGGCCACATTCCATATGCGTCTCCTTTTTTTAAAAATTTGTGACTAGTGAGATGGATTTCCAGATAGATGAAAAAACAAGTACATAGAAGAATCAATAATAAACAAAGGCTGTTTTTTACCAGGTAGTGAGTGGTTGATTTCCCATCCAGATGCTCGCTTGCCGCGGGGCGGGCGGTGAGAACGCCTGTGGGGTCTCACCTGTCCCGCTGCTCCCGCAGGAGTCTCGCACTTCGCTCTAATCAACCTTAAATAGTTTCGTTTTAAAAACAACAATCTTTACGAAAAGAGCCTAAACAAAAGATTTAGTTCTGGCTGTTTATATTGGAAACTAAAGCAAAAATTAAATCCAGGTAGTAAAGACCTTTCTATTTGTTCGTTCCTAAGCCATTTTCATCATCCATTGATCCATTACCTAGCATGTCCTCAGTTTCTTAGGATTTTCCCTTGTAATATGATATGACTTTAATATAAAATCGCTTGTACTATAGCTGAGAAATCTCGCGAAAACACACCAAAGGATGGTGATGGAGAGATCAAGGCAGAAAGACCATGGTACCCCAGGTGAATTGCCAAGGCTTTTTTCTTTTTTCCCACCAGATTATGTTGCGCGAGACCATCTTGTCGTCAGATGCCCTGGAATCCGGATTCCTCCAAAAAAAACGCCTAAAATCGCTGACGGCACAAGAAGAATAGTTCCTGATCGGCAAGTTTACGCATAGATTAATAAAGCCGTTGCTCATGAAGACTGTTGCTTCCGCTAAGAGGATGGCCCGTTATGTCCCCTACATATCTCAAAAAGCCCCTTGTTGGTTTTTCTCTCCTTTTTACATTGTTTTCGCTTTTGATAAAAAGATATAACGCCCTAGTAGTCTAATTAAAGAACAATGCCTTAATAAAAAGAGAAATAATTATATTGCAACATGAATGCAGTTAATTTTTTATKCAAACTCAAACTGTGTCGATTTTCGGCAACAAGATGGGTACTCTTCCTTCATTTGCGAAAAAAAGGTATATTATAGTTTATGGCATCGATAGTTTAAGGAGTGATGAAATATTCGTAAAAGATGGACCATTTCAATAATTGCTGGATTATTGCTTATTTTTTCAAGTGTTATAGCCTTCAATTATTTCGGCAGCGATAATAAGACCGAAAAACGGAAAAATGCAGAAGCCAAGGAGTCCAAAATTCCTGAGGTACAGGAATATGGCGGGACCCATCTTGAAAGAGTCGGCGATAAGGTCCGCCAAAAAGATTGGGGAACACTCACATTACTAGAAACGAAGTCTATAAATGAGTCATTTGAATTGGCTCCAATGGCCATCACAATCAAGGATATCCGCATGATTCAATTTTCTTCACTCACAGATGAAGTAAAGGAGGAGCTCAAATCCTATACGGGATTGAGTTTTGAAGAAGCCTATTCGATATACTATAAAGAGAATTTAACCATGGAGGAAATCGATCAGCAGTCTGCCTGGTCTAAAACGGATATTGGCAAAGAGGTAACTTATCTTGAAATAACTTATTCTGTGGAAAATAAAGGTCCCAAGGAACTGCAGTTCTTCAGCATGGAACATGTTACTTTCAATGATGACCTTTCATATGATGTGCCTTCTAAAAATTTCATCCACTCCGGGGATACTTTTATGGGGACAAAAAAAGTAAGTCGATTAGATTACCAACCAGGAGAAACAAGAAAAGGCACAATTGGCTTATTAGTCGATTCCGAAGAAAAAATCGACGGGCTCAAGTCCTTTTCATTCACTACCGACGATATAGCAGATGGTGAGTCTCACGAATTATTGGTGGATGGGACTTCATTTGATGTTCACCTATAAGGAAAGTAGTTTTATCGAGAGAACACGAATACTTGCAGCGGGATTGGGGGACGAATCATATTGGAGAAAGCAATAATTATCGGAGGAAGCATCGCAGGGAAACAGCTGCCAAGCCCTATCACATACTTTTCGAGAATTAATCATCTTGGAAGCAGGTGAAAGATGGACGGAAAAAGCCGCTAGGCAAAAGAGTGCCATAAGCTACCATCCTCATGTTTTATTAAAAGGAGGAGAAGCAGCAATTGAGAAATTGTTTCCACACTTCTTTGATCGATTAATAGCGCCCCCCTCCACCTTTTTCACCCTAAAGTAAGGTTTTCTATTTTGACCAATCAGAAGAAAAAGAGTAAGAAGTCGACATCCTATGAAAAGCTAATCTACAAATATCGTGATCTCTTTCAATCAATAAATGCAAGCAATCGGGCGCTTTAAAGAGCGTCTTTTTGGGTTATGGTGCCTTTACAGCAACAACAGCAATTTCCACTATATCGGGAAGTGATAAGAGGGCGTATTTTCTTCATTAAGATTCCAATACGAGGCGGCGGTGAGTTATTTAAAAATTACATTCCTTATGATATTTATAACTGTACTAACAAGGATGGAGCTTGTTCATTTCGACAGCAGTAAAGCCTAATTTTGAATATTAAGATGGAGGTGACACGTTATAGATCAAAATGATCATGTAAATAAAGAGATGACCAACTCATTTAGAATTTTGTCATCACTGTTAGCTTCCTTCTACTTTATGATTCCCGTTAATACACACACAGCCCTCGTTCCTGTGCTTTGGTTACTTTTCTAAAAATCGTTGGATACTTTTTATACATTGATATTCCTGCATTTTTTGAACCACGTTTTCCTGTATCTTTCCATCATCCATTTTCACTTTATCAATCACCACATTCATAATTCAACATATAATACAACAAAGGAAAACCGGGGGTATCAACATGCAAGACAATCAACATGGATTGCAAATGAATGAGGTTGAAAAGTTTGATGAATGGGTAAAAAAGTTTTTTCTGGACCCGGAAACTTGTGCGTTGGATCATCAACTTTTTTCAATTGATATATACGAAAGTGACGATGAGTATATGGTGGAAGCGGTTTTGGAAAATCATGATGTGAAAGATATTAAAGTTTGTTTACGTGATAATGAGCTATCGATCATCGTTGATGATACTCATAAGCCATTACTTGAAAAAAAAGCGGATACAATACCCACACAGAGAAAAATCCCTTTCCCCTTTTCGATTTGCTCACGCAGAATTACCGCTGAATTCTCGAATCCGATTTTGGTGATTCGCATCCATAAGTTTTCCCCCGGAAAAACAGCTGAAGATATTAACATTGAGTAGTTCGTTCATAAAAATAAAAAGAATGGCCTAGGGACCACTTCCCCCTTAGCCATTCTTTTTTCTTGATTAACCAGCAAAATAAAAGGACGTCCGACTTCCTTTTTGTGTCGAAATGACTTGAAGCTGGGCATCGATTCTTTCTTTCAATTCCGGGACATGGGATATTATCCCGACCAATCTCCCGGTGCTTTGTATATCCATTAATGCTTCAATTGCATGATCAAGAGATTCAGGGTCGAGCGTACCGAAACCTTCATCGATGAACATCGTTTCAAGTGAAATTCCGCCAGCATTCTGCTGGACAACATCCGCAAGACCCAAGGCAAGTGCAAGGGAAGCCTTAAAGCTCTCTCCTCCCGAAAGGGTTTTGACATGCCTCTCTTGTCCTGTATATTGATCATACACAGATAACTCCAGACCGCTCTGGATATTCCTTCGTGTAGGATCAAGCTTTCGCAATAACTGATATCTTCCGCTTGTCATTTTCAGCAGCCTTGAATTGGCTTCTTTTAAGATATCATCTAAAAAGGCTGCCAGTACATAACGTTCAAAAGTTATTTTAAAGGAGTTTTGACCTTTGGAAATCTCAGACAGATGACCGACGATACTGTACCTTTCATCCAAACTTTTCTGTTCTTCCCTAATTTGCGCCAATTTCCTTTCGATTTCTTCGTTAGTCCGTTTTTCAGCCTGAAACTCATTTTGTTTTTGGCGTAACGACTCCAATTCTGCATCTATGAAATCGAATGTCTTTTTCAATCCTTCAAGATCCGGTTTGGTCACATCTTTTAATTTCATTTCCAAATCATGAAACAGACTTAAAACACTTTGCCAATTTTGATTATACTGCTGAACTTGATCCTCCAAATTTCCAAGAGCAGCTTCCGATATTTTTGCTGCCGTATATTCTTTATAATTGGAAAAACCTTGATTGGTCATATCCGCAATTAACTTTTCCCGCTCCTCTTTCAATTCTGTATTTAAAGCCTCGATATTTCCACTTAGGGATTCTTTTTTTGCACTGATGGCCGATTCTCTTTCCTTCACCATTTGAAGGTTTTTTTGTGCATTTTCCAAGGCCGATTGTAAGCGTTTCTGCGTATTTACAGCCATTAGATAAGCTACATTATATTCTTCCTCTGTCCGTATTCCGTCTGGCAGGGAATCGGTTAATCCTGTCAGTTTTGTCGAGTTTTCAATATACCTGGTTTTCCCTTGGTCCTCTTTTCTCTCTAAAGAAATCAGATTTTCCTTTAGCTCGGATGCTTTCTCTTTTAAATCCAGCAACCTTTTTTCCAGATCATTTAATACTGACTTTTTCCGCATCAATTCTTTTAGCTGTTCTTGCAGCACTTTTCCTTTTTGTACAAACTGCAGCAAATGCTCATTAATATCTTCATTCCTAAACTCCGGCATGTCATTTTGTAAGTCACTTAGCTTCTCTTGTGAAGACTCCAACAATGCGTCATATTTGGATTTCGCCTGATAATATTCACTTTCGGCTTGGCTTTTTTGTTGTTCCGCCGTTTTCAGCTTGTTTTCTTGCTCTTTCATCTCCAAATCCGTCGGCATATGCTCATGCATCTGTGCTGGTTTTGGATGACTTTGTGAACCGCACACAGGACAATTTTCTCCAGAGTGCAGCATGGAAGCAAGCATACCCGCTTGGCCTGATCGCCAGTTTCGGTTCAGGGTTTCCAGTTTTTCCTTCTCCTGAATTTGTATTCTTTGTAACTCCTGGAACCGATTATTCTTTTCATCCAGCACTCGTTTCGTATTCTGGATATCATAAAGAACTTCTTGAAGCTTTTTAATTTTCGATAAAGCTGAATGATTTCTTTCTGCTTCAATTTCCTGATCACGATAAAGAACAGCCGCTTTTTCCGCTTCTGTTTTTTCTTGAGCGACTTTCTCAGCTTCCACTTCGACCGACAGATGTTCCGAAACAGTTTTTTCACGAAGTCGTTTACAAGTTTGCCACTCTTTTTCATCTAAGGTAACCTGTGCTTTTAAGCTTGCAAAAGTCATGACAGCCTCTTTTACCTGCTCAAGCTGATGAACAGCTCGGACTGCCTGCTCTCTTTCATTTTCCTTCAACATTTCCTTATCATAGCAATCCTGCTTCTCAATGCGCTCAGTTCGTAACTTCTCGGACTGCTCGCTTAACTTTTGAAGTTCGGCATTCGCATCTTGCACTTGTTTGCCAATTCGCAAATAGTATTGTTCCTGCTTTTCAAGTGATGCCGCTTTGTGTGCCATTTTCATTTGGACTTTCACTAGTTCCATTTCTGGCAGCTTTTCTTCAAGGGCCTCTTTTTCTTTTCGAAGTTTTTCTTTTTCCGAAAATCGATTTAATAAATCGACAGCTTTTGAAAGTTCTTGATTTACTTGATCACGAGCTTTTTGCTTTTCCTGTATTTGTTTATTTACATCCTCATTTTTTTCTGCCGCTGCCAAAATGACTTCCTGTAACAGTGGTAAGATCAGCTGTTCGTTAGGCACCTCCGCTTCCAATTGTGCCTGCAATTCTACATGATTACCAGGCTGGATGCCTTTCATTAATTCAATTCTCCTCTGAGCGCTTTTTTCACTTTGCTTTCTAAGGATGGTAGCCTCTTCTTTTAATTTTTCTTCGATTCGTTTATAAAGTTCAGTATGAAATAATTTTTGGAGAATCTGTTCTTTATCTTTGCTGTCGGAAGTTAACAGTTTTCGGAATTCATTTTGTGGAATCATCAGGATTTGCCGGAATTGATTGGCATCAAGTCCAATGAGTAATTTGATTTTTTCCTCAACCTCACGCACATTCGCACCAAGCAATTTTTTTCCTTCAGCCAATATCTCATATAATTCAGCCTTTGCTCCAACCGTTGTCGTTCCTTCTCCTGCTTTTTTCTTTCGTTCCTGCTGCGGTGACCGGGTCACCCAATACGTTTTCCCACGCAGGGTAAATTGCAGCGAGACTTCCGTCATCACATCATCTTCAGCAAACTGACTCCGTAAATCTTGCCCGCTTCGGTCTTCACCACTGGCTTTTCCATAAATCGCAAAACTGATCCCATCAAATATCGTTGTTTTCCCTGCGCCTGTCTTTCCAGAGATGACAAACATGGTCCGTTCTCCAAGGGAATTAAAATCGATGGTTTCCCTCCCTGCATATGGTCCGAATGCCTGCATCGTTAAAATATGGGGTCTCATTTCAAAGCCTCCTCTTTCTTCACGGCTTCAATTACCGAAACCATCAAATCTTGCTTTTGAGAATCAAAGTCCCGATCTGTCATTTCTTGATAAAACGTTTCGAACAAGTCCAATTCTGATTTCCGTTCATCTTTTACAGAAGAGAAGGATTTTTTTCTTCTAAGGTCGGTCAAATCCCATTTTCGTTCCAGATGAAGTACATTCGGGTAAATCTGGCGCAAACGATTAATCGGATCGATGAGTGACCCCTCGTCATTTAATGTTATTTTCAAGTAGTCATCCTTTTTTTGCAATTGATAAAAAGCGGAATCTAGTAACTCTTCCATCGTTCCGGATATTTCCCTCATATCCAGCTTGGGCGCCAAAGATCGATAGCGTATATCGAAGCTACCATCTTCTTGCATATCGACAATGGAAAGCGACTTATTTTGCTTGGCCTCAGAAAAAGAGTATTTTAATAGTGATCCAGAGTAAAACACCTTTGGATGACGTATCGCGTCAGGACTATGTAAATGTCCAAGTGCCGTATAATCGAACGCATCGAATAAGTCTGATGAAACACATCCGGAACCACCTACTGACAAAACTCGCTCTGAATCGCTCGTTTTTCCGCCTAATACAAAAGCATGTCCTACGAAGACATTCGGTTCATCCTTATTGAAAGTCTCTGCAATCATTCCGGTTATCCGCTTCATCGCTTCTTGATGGGAATGGATACTTTCATCTTCAAAAAGATGGCGAACCGTTCCAGGTTCTGCATATGGAACACAATAAAAATTCACTCCCTTAATGCGAACCGGCTCAAATGTTTTTGTCAATTTCCCATGAATGTATAACTGACTATGACGATACCATGATGAACCAAATGCAAGCCTTTCCGCAGAATCATGGTTTCCCGATATTGCAACGATTGGTGTATTCATTTTCACATTAATCGTATAAAGGATTTCATCAAGAAGCTCCACAGCTTCAGTCGGCGGAACCGAACGATCATAAAGATCACCGGCAATCACAACCGCATCAGGTTTTTCTTCTTCAACAATTTCTATGAATTGCAAAAGGGCATGCCTTTGGTCACCCGTCATATGTACCCCGTGTACGATTTTCCCTAAATGCCAATCAGCCGTATGGATAAATTTCATAGTTTCACTCCGTCCTCACTTTTACTTACTATTATTATATCAAAAATTTAAAGAATAGCATGGCTTGGGTACAAACGTTCTAATTATTACCACACTGTCCCATTCTTTTCAATTATTCAGAATAAAAAAAGGCAAACTCAAAAGAGTCTGCCCTTTTCATCATTAGCTGAATAAGTGTTCATATGGACCCATATTCACTTTTCTTTCAGCTAATTTTTTTTGCAAAAATTTATGGTCACGTTTTGGTGTGGCAATGATATAGCCGCGTATCACTAGATCTTCCGTAATATCGCCCACTTTTTCCTTTAACGCCAACTCTCCGATTTTCCCCGCAATTTTATGGCGTGCAACATCACGAAAAAGTTCCGGTACAGGGCTCACTAAATCTTCGAGTAATTCCTTTTGTTGATTTGACCATAAGTGCTTTGTTTGGTCCAAATAGTATTCTTCCCAATCCATATCGGATTTCCCGTCTTCTTTGGGGAATCTTTTCAGGAACTTTCGAAACATGAAAAAGCCACCTATGCTCATCAAAATAATTAAAAGGGCTACCCAAAATAGAATAAACCATAAAAACCATCCACTAAGCAAAGTACCACCTCATATGTATAGAATGATCGTCACTATTATTATAGACAGTAACCCATATCTTTACAAGACTGGCAATGTAATCATTCCGGATCGTTCACTTCCAGCAAGACCAGTGAAAAATCCCCTACGGCATTTTCTTCATATAGATTCGTGACCGAAGTCGCATAGTTAAAGATCTCTGCTCGAAATTCCTCGTTTGACTGAGGAATCTTTAAATCAAATACCATTTGATAAAGCAGTGTTGTAATATCATGATATTCACTATTTGTAACCTTGAAATTAAAACTGACTTTTCTGATTTCTCTTCCTTCAGAATCCTTTACATTTTCAGTAAGAAAATCAGTAACATGCAGTGGAACATCATTTAAAATGACCTCATCTACCATTTTATCAACATCTCCTTTAAATGTGGTTAAAGCCATGTTATCACTAGGGTTCTTCCTGCGCCAATGATTCAGCCTCGAAAAGCTCAAAAAACCTGAGTCATTATGATATCGACTCAGGTTTCCTGGATTATCCCTTTGATCCTATTTTACATGTATCACACCATATTACTTCCACTTAAACTGGCAGCTTTGACTTTTTTGTATTGATATAGCATGGCAATTCTCCATGGAACGATCATAGCAAATGCAAGTAAGAAAAACATACCACTCAAGACGCCGACTTCAATCGTGCTTCCCAGCATCAGTTTCGCCACCAGCCGTATCACCATGAGACCAATCAATATGAATATAAACGCTTTAGAGCGCAGGATATAAATTTTTTCATCTCTAACTTCGAATTTGGATGTTTTAATTAATAGGATGGAAAACAACATCCCTGCAACAAGAGCCTCCAATAATTCATATCGAGTGACCCGGAACATTGGAAAAATAAACATCAAAGCACCCGTACTCATAAACACCGGCGGTAAGATGATTTTCTTTTCGTTCACTGGTTTTTTCGTTTCCTTCATCCGTAACATGAAAACACCCATAGCCATCACAATCGCTATACCTGTTGATATATATATCATCAAACCATCCCTTTTAATTAAAAATAGGTAAGTACCATTAAAAATTATATATGACTTCAATGAATAAACAAAGTATATATTACCTATTTGAGATAAACAAGGAGCGTGTTTTTAATTTAGCGACCTATTGATGGCATTTAATACCCTGCTCTCGACAAAAGGCTTGACGATAAAAATCTTTCGCCCAAGCTACAACAACCATTTTTCTGCTGACCCATCGAGCATATAATTATATCCTTTGCAGCCCAAATTTTCTTCTTAATTTCTTCATGATTGGCATGGTAATATCCATCGTCAC
Organism: Peribacillus sp. P4_B1; assembly: GCF_056402395.1. NCBI lineage: Bacteria > Bacillati > Bacillota > Bacilli > Caryophanales > Bacillaceae > Peribacillus > Peribacillus sp. P4_B1. Next base: position 2,904 of record NZ_JBFUHM010000067.1, on the reverse strand, counting down.
CAGTTCGAATCAAATTTCGACCAGCACAATAAAACCTAATCAAGGAAACTCCCATTAGAATAATTTTGAAAAAATAACTTATTATGGACTAAAACCCCGTAAAGCCACCGAATAGTCTAGACAGGACTGCTATTATTTTGGTCATCCAATTAAAAAACAAAATCACACCCATTACAATCATTAAATATCCGCCAATCTTCATGATGTATTGGCTGTACTTTTTGATCCATTTCAATTTTCCAACAAAGAAGGATAATATGAAAAACGGGATGGCAAAGCCTAATATATAGGCAGTCATATAACTCATGGCAGCGCTAGAGTTAGTCGCACCCAAAGAGATGACAGCACCCAATAGTGGGCCAGCACAAGGCGTCCATCCAGCCGCAAAAGCAAGTCCGATAAGAATCGAACCTATATATCCGCCAGGTCGGTTTTTAAATTCAAAACGACTATCCTTCATCAAAGATTTCGGCTGAAAGATTCCTACAATGAATAATCCAAAAATAATAATCAGGATCGCACCAATCTGACGAATCAGTTCTTTGTATTCCGAGAAAAAAGAACCTAAAAAGGTCGTACTAAAACCAATTGCAATAAAAACTAGAGAAAATCCAAGAAGGAAGAATAGAGTATGCAGCATACTTCTACTTTGGAGCATGGCGTTCTCGGATTTGATTTCACCAACACTCATACCAGTGATATAAGATAAAAAGGCTGGATAGAGCGGTAAGCAGCATGGCGAAATAAAACTCAAGAAGCCCGCCCCAAAAGCTAAAAACATATTAATATCATTCAAATGAGCTCACTCCTATGTATGTCAACCTATAAACATTGTAACAAATAAGATAAAAAAATACATTTATGGAACTGTGAATATTTAATGACAACTAAATGCCAAACATTTAAAGGAGAAGGGGGCCACTGCTTAATTTTCATTAAGTTAACTTATTTGAATTCATTAGTCCGAGCCGATATAATTGTTATATTCATACAAATTTTACAACAGAACACATAAATAAAGGGTACCATGAAAAAATGTTGGGGCCAGAAAGGAAATATAATGGCTAAAAAGAATGAATTTCTCGAACAGATTGAATTAAAGAGAAATGAACTTATCAAGATTGTCGCTAAAGATGGTTTAAACTCCCATGTTGCCGTTGAATATAGCCAGCAACTTGATCAATTATTAAATAAATATAATGAACTTTTTTATAAAACTGGTACAGGTTTTTAATCCCGTTCATCTCCCATTGATAACCACCCATGTTATTATATGATTTATTTTACCGGTCAATCTCTCCTTTTTCGATTCTTTCTCCATTCGAATACATAAGAATAAACTTTTCTTTCTATATAAAAAACAGGCAAACGCTACGGGCGCACTGCCTGTTTTTGCATTAAAAAGGATGCACATTTCAACATTAACATCGTGTGTCGGTTCTAGTTTGTCACAACAGGAACAATAGGAAATCCAGCTAAGATGGAAGCACCAACCGGATTAATAGTCAAAAGACTTCCTACCTTAGTTCCACCCTTTAATATAAGGGAAACCAATCATATTGCAAATGTTCATTATTTAAGGCTCTTTTCGTAAAGATTGTTGTTTTTAAAACGAAACTATTTAGGTCGATTGGAGCGGAAGTGCGAGACTCCTGCGGGAGCAGCGGGACAGGTGAGACCCCACAGGCGTTTACGCCGAGGAGGCCACCGCCCGCACCAAGGAAAGCGAGCATCTGGAGGGGAAATCAACTACAACTCACTACCTGGTAAATAGCAACAAAGTATGTGAAAACAGCCTTATTTAAACATCTTAAGTAATGAGCGGCCTGTGTTCTTAAATAATTCCTTAATTGTACTTTCAGGTCGGCGCCCTCGTAAATAAAATTGAATTCTATGTACTTATCACGAGTAAAAGTGTGAAAATCACGAGTAATTACTTAAATCACATCTCCCTTTAATATAGAAACCTCGTTCCCTTTTCCCCACAGCAATCATTCAAATGTAAATTAAAATTATGTTGACAAAACACTCAAATTACATTATCTTTAATTAAAGATATTTTAACTCGAGATAAAAACCTATGTTTTTTTAAAATCAAATCTCGAATTAAAGATATCTTTAATCAAAATAAAATTTCAGGAGGCATCATAAATGATTGGTATAGGTTTATTAGTTATACGTGTAGTAATCGGGTTATCGTTTGTTGGACATGGAGCTCAAAAATTGTTTGGATGGTTTGGCGGTCATGGCTTGAAAGGCACAGGAGGCTGGTTTGATTCGATCGGGATGAAGCCAGGAGTTACGATGGCACTATTTGCTGGTCTTTCAGAGTTTATTGGAGGAGCTTTATTTGCTTTAGGTCTCCTTACACCCTTTGCAGGTATATTAATTGCGCTTACAATGCTCGTTGCGATCGTTAAAGTCCATGGAGCCAATGGCTACTGGGCAACTCAAAACGGTTATGAATATAATCTTGCCATTCTTGCAGTGGCGATTGGCGTTGCGATAACCGGAGCTGGACCATACTCACTTGATACCTTTCTATTTTAAGATGAAAAATTAATCATTACGAAAACATGGAGTGGATTCGCCCCACTCCGTGTTTTTTTCATCCCGGCATCCTCTTGCAGGGGAAGTGAATGTCAACAAAAAGAAGACCTGATCTGCACATAACCCTGTCAAGTAGACAATAAAAAAAGAGTATTTCAAGCTGCGGCCTTTTCTCGATATTCAATCGGGGAAAGGCCGTTAAATTTTTCCTGGAAGCGATCCGTATTGTAGAAGTCTATATACTCCTGAATAGCTACATAAGCTTCCTCTGCTGTTTTTGGACATACCAAATATAACTTCTCTGTTTTTAAATGCGAGAAGAAACTTTCTATACAAGCGTTATCATGACAATTG
>NZ_JBFUHM010000066.1:0-19286 GCF_056402395.1 Peribacillus sp. P4_B1 | reverse complement strand
GTTGAATCCATCGATCTAAAGAAGAAGGAGTAAGTTCATATTCTTCAATAAGAGCCTTTCGTGTTTTTCCGTTTTGATAGAGTTGAATCATCTGTTTTTTAAATTCGGAAGTGAATGTACGGCGTTCTCTTTTCGTCATTTTGAGTGCTCCTTATCTGTAATAAGTTAAGTGTAGCTGCCCTTAAAATATCTGTCCAGATAAGTGTAGACGATTCATCTATTTTATATCTCAATATGCCTCAAAGAGCTTTATGTGGACTTTTTAGGGGCTTGTTTTTATTTTCCCTTTTTATCAATTAATCGATAACCATCTTTCACTTTAGCGTAAATAGTGGAACGCCAGTCATTTTAGCTATATCATTAACGCTTAAACCGTTAGATTCTCTTTCATCATACAGCTTTAACGCCTTCTTAACATCCTTCTCGTCCTTCCCTTTACGTCCCATATGTTTACCCTGTGCCTTAGCCCTAATCTATTGAATAGAGGATGAAAACTCTACTTTGCGGTCTAAAGCAGCAACCCTGTCACTAAGCCCTATAGCCGTCTATTCACCTGGGGAACGGCAGGAGAAATAAAAACCCCCATACCAGCTTCTTTACGGCTAATACAGGGGAATGAAAGGTCAGTAAATAATATCCGACCAAACTCGATTACTATTCAAACCGTTCATACGAAAACCCCCGCAAGATTAGGCAATATCATTGGGGGGGTTCCTGAAAATGGAGAATAATATCCTATCCTATGCCCATAGTGAAAAATGTGTACTCAAAATAGAAATGGGCCCCCATACAGAATTAACTGTAAAGGGGCGCACTGATGGTTTGGCATAAAGGAATATAGTTATATATCTATATTCCCGAATAAAAGAAAATATGCCCTTGCTACAGCTATTAACTGTAAACAGAGGTGTGTTGGTACTGATCCGTTCGGAATATGAAATTGCGCCCTATAAGCATCTGACTTACCTGGGCAGACTTATAACTATGTATCCTATGGCTTCGCCATTGTCTTCACTACGTTCGACAACGATTTTTTAACTAATTAACTATTCTATTCTTTATCTCTATGATAGTTGCTCTTAGGGGTACCGTCACATGCCCATCAAGGTAAGATATCATAATACCCGCAGAACGAAAATTTTGTGTATTTTATTCGTTTTTATCGTTTTGGGGTAAACTCGTTATTGTTAGCTTGATGGCTATGGGGTACCGCCAGCAAAACGCGGATTTACAACGTTAAGGCTATTCCAGTATTAAATTTTAATTTTGTAAAGTATTGCTCAAGTTCTTCAGTATTAGATTTTGAATTCCAATTATCTTCAATTAAAAAAGCCTTAATTAAGTCACATACAATATTCTCAAGTGAATAAAGTTGATCATAATTTATATTACTACTACCATGATGTACTACCTTAGACCTTGCCGTATATAACTTCTTCATATCACTAAAAAGTGATATCCTTCCCTCTATATCAGTTTTTAAAATGAATGCGACCCGTTCAGATAAAGTAAGTGTAATTGGATCAACAGAATTCGTCTGTACTAAACTCTCTACTGCTAACATTAACTTTAGAAAACGAGAAGGTGCTTCAAGTTCAAGGCGAGATTGTCCAAACCATTCCAGCGCTCTTATTACCTTAGTTTCAATTTCATTTTCACTAAAATTCAACCTCTTATGTAAGAGTTCTCCAAAATCTTCTAGTCCACAATCAAATAAGTCTTTAATTGTATCTTCATCAATATCATAACTTAAATTTTTCCCTTCAATTAGTCTTGAACTAAAAAGACCTTTATCTCCTTTTTCCATAGCATGAATATATACTCCATGCTCCTGTGCTTCAATTCCAAGTAAGTTAATATTTAGCTCTTCCTCATTCCAAGTTTGACAGTCTACATATCTAATAAAATTAATAAATATTTGTGCAATATCTGCACCGATCTCCATTGCCTTTTCAAAATCACAAGCATTGACTTCTAGTTCAAGTAAACATATATCTGCCTCATCATATTTTTCATATGGAGCAACTGCTTGTGGTTCAACAACCTTAATATAATCATAAATTGGTATTGTTATACTATTGAGACGTAACCCTTTAATTGGAACATATACTGTAAATTTTTTTAATTGAGATAGCATTTGTTTCAAATCATCAATTAAGATATTAATATCTCGGCTTTCTCCCTCTTTATTTAGGATTTTTCCTATAAACGTATTTATTTTATGTAAGAATAAGCTATAAGTAACTGTTCTTTTTATCTCTTCGCTCTCATAAACCAACTTTAGAATAGCTTGATAATCACTGTCATCTAACAGATATTCAGGTAAGTAACACTTAAAATTCCTCCTATAAATACCTGTAGTAGATTGCTTCAGGTCTTTTTTTACGATTTTAACTAAAAGTTGTTTCAGCGTACTAAATTTCATTCAATCACTCCTTTTTATTTACTCTTTTCAATATACTGGAAATCTTTACAATGAACAGTCTTTAAATAAATTCTGCTTAATAAATATCCAGTTTTCTTTGAAGGTGTTGTTCAATTATCTGGCCCTTTAATCGAATAACATGCTAAAGTTTTTAAACAAATGTAAGGTTTTTTTCATGTTGTAGCTACTGTCAAAAAGCATACTTTATGACACGTAGAATGATAGCTCTAATCTGTATGTCAAAAGGTGAATTATCTCATTTTGACATAGGTAATTTCTTTAAAGTACTTTTTGAAATAACTTTTCTGAATGAACTTAATCCTTAGCGTGGTTTTTTCGCGTTTTGCTGGTGGTACCCTTTATAGAACTTCATAAGATTATCTGTTTGAATTAGTTTGATTTCGTCTGCTGTTCTCATCACATTCATCAACTTCTTTCTCCAAAAGAAAAGCACCCTCGAGAGGATGCTCACTACTCATTAGATTGGATTAGTAATTAACTTTTTATAACTTCTGCAGTTACCTTAACAGCAAAATCTTTTAATTCCTCATATCCCCAAGATGTAACCTTTTTGGTGACTTCTCTTAATTTCTCAGAAGAACTCATGGTAGGTTTGATTCCTAACTTTTCTTCTACATAAGCTAATCCGTAATTTGTGACCATTACAAAATCCATTAATACCATTAAAGGAATAGTACCTCTACCTCCTTTAGTGTATTTAGGACCCTGTATTAAATTTTCATTTTCCAACTTTTGAATTGCTACAGCAAACTTATCATTATCTAACCCTATTGATGCTGCAGTAACATTTCTCATATTCGGAACATCTTTTTGATATTCAGTATAGATTGCCACTAAAACCTTTTGCTTTGTATCTAATTCACTCATTCCTTCTTCTCCCTCCTTTTGCCTTAAACATTCAACAAAAGGGTTACATTTCCTTCTTTATCCATAAAAAGACGAGTACCAACCCTGTTTCTATTCTCGAAGTCATAAATTTACCACCCAAAATAAAAACACCGTGGGAAACGGTGTTTAACTAGGATCGTTCTCATCAAGTAACAAAGTGGTTACTTCCGTGTAATCGCCTTTGTCAATTTCTTCTTTAGTAGCCATCTCTTTTTAATTCATCTTCTCCACTATAAAAAATATAAAACATACCAATATGTTCAATAAATAGATCCAGCGTTCATTCTCTTATGGAACTATCCTGCCCCGTTAGTGCCATAAGAAAAAGGCTGCCGCAGCAACCCCTGTTAATGAACTAAAGCACCCGTTAGTTCATTAAGAAAAGCGAAACTTCTTCAAGAATCGCGCCCTTTAATGGAGTAATCATTAATTTTCTAGGTTAGACAATTGATAATATACTATTAAGACAATTATCCATTCTACCACCACCTAATAAAATCTTTATATAATCTCAATTAGATAATATGGTAGCGACCTCTTGAATTGCCTTTCTACCAGCTAGGCTAATACCACCTAACTGAAAAAAGCCATGTGTAACTCCAAGGTACCGTTGGCATTGTTCTTCTACCCCTGCATTAAGTAAACGACGATAAAAATCTTCACCTTCGTCGACAAGAGGGTCAAATTCAGCAGTTAAAATGTGAGTCTCTGGTAGCCCTTCGAGATATCTGAGTATAACGGACTTGCTTCTGGGTGCTCAGGGGGTAGACAATTTGATAAATAAGCCTCAAAGCCACTTACTAAAGCATCGGCTGTCACCACATAATCATCACCGAATTTTTTATAACTATCGCTTGATGCCTTTGCATCAAGCATTGGGTAAATTAGAATTTGCCGTTTAGGCATCAAATGGCCTTGTTTTTTTAATCGTAAACACGTTACTAAAGCAAGATGTCCACCTGCGCTGTCGCCAGCAATAGAAATGTTGTCTGGATTCCCTCCCTCAAGTTAAAGCAGGGGATGTCTAGGCCCCACATGTTAAAGGGACTTTTTTCATTTTATCCAGTTAAATTGACAAATAGGACGTTATGAGACTTGTGACGTTAAAATTCCTGAATGGAGCAAAATTATCACCTATCAATTCATTACATAAAAAACTCCATTCCTGCCAACAACTCCATATCGAACATCCTTAGCCGTGATTTTTCGATCTTTGCATTGTTTCATAACCCATTCTTCGTTGTATAAAGAGGTTAAATTTTTTGTAATAATTTCACCATTAAATATGAGTTCAATAGGAATTTCTGAAGTTATTAGATCTATATCCTTCTTCAATAATGGCTGGTATTCTTCTTTTTTTTTGAATCGAAAGTTTTCCGCTTACTTCGAGTATGGCTGTTTCGATTTGATCTATCTTAAATAGCCCTTGTTCCCTGATTTGCTGTTTTAAATCATCGATAGAATATTTAGCTTTTTTCATGTTGAACTCATTGATTTCCCCTTTTTCAATAATAATAAGAGGCTTTCCCGATAAGTATTTTCGAAAACCTCTTTGTTTAAAAGAAAAAAGAGAAGAAAGGAAAAAGATAAAAATCAGTGTTAGAAAGGAAGCAAGTGTTGGAAAAAATTGAAGGTTTGTATCAAATCCCATATTCGCAATATAGGAGCCAACTGTTACAGATAAAGCAAAACTATAATAATTTAGTTGGGAATTCATACGTTTACCAAATAAGTATGTAAAAACAAGTAAGACTATATAGGAAATAACTGTACGAATAATTGGTTGTATTAAGTCTTCCATGAAAAGCTCCTTTAAGTATGTTTCAAATTTCATTGAGATAACGGCTACTAAAATAAAAAAGCCCTCTAAATTCTTTGGTTTAAGGGTTGTCTAATCCAAAATATTAGTTGGTTTTTTCTAAAAAGGTAARTCATCTTTTATTATAGGGCGTACTTTTCTTACTAAATCTGTAATGTCATTTTCTCCGTTGTAAACAACTCTAACAATTTGAAAGTCGTCTGGATAGCGAACGGTGTTTTTTATCTTTTGTATCCACTCATAAGCTGATACGGCAGCAGTCCATTCCGGTTCTTTTCTAAAGTCAGTTGTTATTACTGAACAACTACCAGACTGTAAGAAATTAGCACCGTTCGCAAACATTTGAACCTCAATTTGAATCTTCATTTGTTACTCCTAAATCTCTGTGCCTTTTTTTGTGTATTCTTTATCCTCAAGTTCAATAGTGTTATTTGAAACAGTTAAAGTTATATCAGCTAAATGAACTTTTGAACCCTCAGGCATATTATGAAGCCAACTAGAAAGATCATCAAATTTTTCTAATTCAGCCAGTGTAGGTGCTTCAAATTTGGTGTCCTCATGATCATATCCAAAGAAATCAACATCAGTCTTTGTAGATGCAGGATGAATATATATAAATAGGTTGTCTTTATTCATTACTCTTCTTCCTCCTTCTCATTGAACCCCAGTTCTTTAATTTCTTCCTCAGTTAATTCTACACTTACTACAAAATTACYTGTCTCATAGAAAGTTTGGAAAAATATCCAAATTAAAGCCCTTTTGTTCCAGTATATCCTTTTTTTCTTATCTAATTCTCGAACCATTGAATCGAAGCAACACTGCAAAGCCCTCCTGAATTTTAAGAAGGGCTTTTTTTTTAATCCTCAACGATTACATTAATAATTTCATTGAATTTTATTTTCTCAAAGGAACTATCTTTTTTCTGAATACTTAACTCTTTCGTGACAGGATCAATATACACACAGTATCCATGCAGTTCAATTGGATTTCCCTCGTTATGCAWTCTAAAACTTATAGGTAAATGATATTCCATCGCATAATGAATGTTGTTTTCAAATTCTTCAACCTGGTATTCATCTAGGACAGGTTTTTTATTTRAGAAATAATCGTCCTTATMCTTTTTTTTAGTTAATGCCTTATGTTCTGGTAACATCAATGCTGCCTGCCATTTAATGATTCCTCTATCACGAATTGTACCCATTAGAAAGAACCCTCCTTTTTATTTATTACATACGAACTAGYGTTCTTATGAAAGGTAGAAAAAAATACCTATTCCAGAGAATTGTACGAAGACACAAAGATAAGTACATTGGGKACATGAATTTGAGTACATAGAGTTATTAATCCACTCAAAACCGCACCAATTCAATCTCTAAACTGTTTTGAGATACAAAATCGAGTACATTATAAACAATACAGTCATACAAATTTATCTGTAAACACATAGGGGAAGGCAATATCTATACCCTCCCCTTTTTCGAACAACATATATTTTTAATTTTCTTGATTATTTTATAAAAAAGAGTGATTATTTTTGTGATCCTTAATCAACTCCCTCAGTATGATAGCTATAGCTCTCGAATGCTCACTCCCTCAGTATGATAGCTATAGCTCTCGAATGCTCACTTATTCGCAGGATTTCATAACCCTTGAAAATATATTAACGGTTAAAAGCAATGAGCTCAGATCATTTTGGTTCGCGGAGGCATAGTTAAATAAAGGAGTCTTAACAAAACTCCATATTCTACCATATAATGCACATTTTCTCCACGCCGCCCCTGGAGGCTTTCCCTCCCATGTCTCAACGGGTCATAAAATATGCCCTCTCATTCCTTCGTCATGCCTATCCAAGGGGTGGAGGCCAGTTTTGCTAACCTAATGGGTCGGTGCCCTTTTGTTGATTAAATCTGGTACTCCGTGCATCTTTGAAATCCTACGAATAAGAAAACATTCGATAAAAGAAAGCTGAAAATCAACCGTTCATCCATTCTTAGTTTGGTTCCCTTCGAGAACCTGTGAAGCTTGATTTATAAAACTACGCTGCCAGAGTTGTTAAAGGTTGTAATTTTTCTGGAGAATAGGTTTCATTTCTTTTGGCTATTCCCACAAAGAGCCGTGCTAGCTTTCCGCATAATTTCATAATAGACTTCATTTTCTTTATTTTTTTTACCTTAACATTATTGGCGTGCAAGGCTTTAAACTCAGGGTTATTCATGACAAGACTCATCGTCGCTAGGTATAAGAAACGCCTAAGTCTGGATCTCCCACGTTTAGAAATGACAATTTGTCCTTTCCATTTACCTGAGCTCGCCTCGGAAAGATGTAACCCTGCGTGACGAAGGAGGGAATTACCATGGGCGAATCCACTTAAATCTCCAGCTTCCCCTAAAATTCCAGCTAAAGAGATTTCACTGATCCCTTTAATAGCCAGCAGTTTCTTTGCGAAAGGAATTTGTTGAAGCACGTTAGTGACTTCTTGTTCCACTCTTTCGAGTTGCGTTGTAGCTAGATCATACTCTTCTAGTAGTTGTTCTAAATGTAGCTTGTAAGCATCAAGTGCTTGGTGCGTTCCGATAGAACGTTTAGCTAAATCTATAAGTAGATAAGCTTTTTTCAACCCAGGCTGACGCTTCATTACCGATTTCCATTTGCCTACAATGTCTTGAGGTTGCATCGATTGTAACTCGATTGGTGTAGGAAATAATCGTAGAGTTGCGATTGCCCCTTTGCCTTTCACATCTTTAAACACTTGTCGTAACTCAGGAAAGACTACATCTACCCAACGATTTAATTGGTTGATAGAACTAACGAGACGTTTAACGATTACATCACGGTTGGACATAAGGACTCGAAGTTTTTCGAAAGACTCTGGAGATGAACGAACAAAGGCATAGTATCCATTCTTCACCATATCCGCAATCACGAGAGCGTCTTTTTTATCACTTTTGGACTGAGTATTATCTCGATTTTCTTTATTTCTTTTTACAAGGTGAGGATTGACTGTTACGACATCAATCTTTTCGTTAGATAACCATTTCGATATATTAATCCAGTAATGACCTGTAGGTTCCATACCGACAATCGTGGTGTCTAAGCTGTTTTTAGCTTTTAGTTTATTAATCCATTCTAGAAACCTGTTAAAGCCTTCTTCGTTATTTTCGAAAGTAAGAGGATCACCTACCACGATTCCTCGATAATTTACAGCTCGAGCAACGTGAAATTGTTGGGCAATATCCACGCCAACAACGAGATGTCGATCAGAAATTCTCTCTATTAGTTGATTTTGTTTATCTTGCATTTTAAACTTCATATTAGGGTTCCTCCTAAGGTTTTGAGTTAGAGTGGTGTCTTACTCATATCTTACTGAGGAGCCCTATTTTTTTCAAAGCTGAAAAATAACGCTCTACAGGAATGCTAACCTGCCCGAAAAATGAAGGGCCGAATTGCTTCTGCTCATTTACTTTTGACGATTGCTTACAACATCTTAAAAACAGGAGAACCCTATCATGAACTAGGCTCAAATTACCTTGAAGAAAAACAAATGAACAAAGAATTAAAAATGATCGAATACCTAAAAAAGAAAGGCTATACAATCGATTCATCAGAACAACAAACTGCATAACCAGTTAAAATAACGACATAGTACATTTACGTCCTTCAAAAAAATTAGAATTTGGTGGGCTTATTTTAGTATGGCCTTTCACGAATATGTTTTCATACAAAAAAGAGCTGCCGAAGCAACTCTCTTACTGAAGTAAATCACCCAAGAACATTTTCAAGAGGTTCTTTGTTTCGTACTGCTTCGGTCAATTGTCTTAATTTTTTTAATGAAATAATAATGTTTGTAGAGGGCGAGCACCACCAACAGGATTTTCACTAAAAGGATGTCCACATAAAATACAGAAATTATGATGAAGAAATCGGCAACTAAATTGATTCTAATTTTCTCTTTTCTAGTCATACCTTTTTTTTGTAGGAATGCTTCAACGTATTTTTCATATAATGAGGTGCTTTTGAACCAGTTTTCAATCGACTTTGAACTTCTCGCAAAGCAAAAAGCAGCGAATAAGTAAAACGGTCCGCCCGGCAGAACAGGTAACACAGTCCCTGCAACACCAATCACAAGGGATATGAATCCAAGAAGGAAAAATAGGATACTTTTTACTTTTTTAATTGTAATCACCTTTTTATTTATATTCTATTCCCTTATAACGTAAAGGGGAAGTCCATTTGATTAAACATCACTGATCAGCAGCTCCTGGTAACGAAGTAAAGTACCAGTTCGTAGAAGATGATATTTATCGGTAATTATTGTGAACAGGTTTAAACAAATACATCACATTATTACCATACGCTCTATATTATTTTTACTTACATGCTCGTGTAATGGAATGCCATAAAAAGAATTCGGGGAAGCTTTATCAAATATGATAGCAGTTGATGGTACTCTAATGTCCCGGTGTATCTGGAATCCAGGTCCTTCTCATTTGAAACATCTAAATCTCTCATAAAAACAACTGAGATACTTTTATTTATTGCTTTTTCAATTACAGTATTAATGTTATTAACGATTTTTTCTTTCTCAAAAACTCCTTGTTCTTCTTAATAACTTCCATAATTCTGATTATCAGTAATGCTTGTTTCAATATTCCCCCCTAAAGTTATTAGCAAATAGTTTTACCGTTTTTAAATTTCATTAAATATCAGAAAGTATTTAAGCACTTCTTAGCAATCTCTTTATTTTTCTTCAAAAGATTTACTAATACCTTCTTCCTCGAACATTTGGGTGTGGTGGGTAGACAGCTTCGTTCATACCAGTTGTATAAGAAAATTACTCTTTAATACAAAACAAAGAACCTTCAATCCAAAGATAGATTAAAGGTTCTATGTTTTACTTCCAATGGCATTCTATTATTTACTCAATTCCTTAAGTAAATTCATACCTTTGTTTCTACATCCAAAGAATTAACTATGGGCTAGCTCTTTTTCTTTTAGACCAAGAGCCGCTGCTGTTGAAGCATGAATTTCTTGCAGAAGCTCTGGATTTTCCATTAGTGACACGCCATAAGAAGGAATCATTTCTTTGATTTTTGGTTCCCACTCTTTCAGATGTTGCGGGAAGCATTTTTTAATTACCTCTATCATAACGTGAACAGCAGTGGAAGCACCTGGAGAAGCACCTAGTAATGCTGCAATCGAGCCATCAGCGGAACTAACAACTTCCGTACCAAATTGAAGCGTTCCTTTGCCGCCTTCAGCAGTATCTTTGATAACTTGTACACGTTGGCCAGCTACTACTAAATCCCAATCCTCGCTCTTAGCGTTCGGGATAAACTCTCGTAACTCTTCCATGCGCTGTTCTTTCGATAACATAACTTGCTGGATCAGGTATTTTGTCAATGACATCTCTTTTGCACCCGCCGCCAACATTGTTAAGACATTATCCGGTTTTACGGAAGTTATTAAATCGAACATTGAACCTGTTTTTAAGAACTTCGGTGAGAAACCGGCAAATGGTCCAAATAGCAACGATTTTTCACTGTCGATATATCGTGTATCAAGATGCGGAACAGACATTGGTGGAGCACCAACTTTAGCTTTTCCGTATACTTTTGCTTGATGCTGCTCAATTACTTCTGGATTATTACATACCATGAAAAATCCGCTTACTGGGAAACCGCCAATGTGCTTCCCTTCAGGAATACCGGATTTTTGCAGTAAATGAAGGCTTCCGCCCCCGCCTCCGATAAAGACAAATTTTGCAGTATGACGCTCTACGCTTCCGCTATCGACATTACGCACTTTTAATTCCCATGAGCCATCACTAGTAACTTTAAGATTATCAACACTATGTTTATATTTGATATCGACGTTTTTAGTCTTTAAGTGGTCAAACAACATGCGTGTTAAAGCACCAAAGTTGACATCCGTTCCAGAGTCGATTTTGGTTGCCGCTATAGCTTCATTCGAAAGGCGATCTTGCATAATAAGCGGAATCCATTCCATCAGTTTTGCCGGGTCCTCAGAAAACTCCATCCCTTTGAACAGAGGATTTTTTGAAAGCGCTTCAAAGCGTTTCTTTAAGAATGCTACATTTTCATCCCCTAACACCATACTCATATGAGGCAATGGCATGATAAAGTCCTGAGGGTTTTTTATCAGCTTGCTGTTTACAAGATAAGACCAAAACTGCGTTGAAAGCTGAAACTGTTCATTAATTTTAATAGCTTTGCTAATATCTATAGATCCGTCCGGTTTTTCAGTTGTGTAGTTAAGCTCACACAGTGCAGCATGCCCTGTTCCCGCATTGTTCCACTCGTTAGAGCTTTCCGCCCCTGCGTCTTCAAGCTTCTCAAACACTTTGATTTCCCATTCCGGCACTAACTCTTTCAGGAATGTTCCCAAAGTCGCACTCATAATACCGGCGCCAATTAAGATAACTTCTGTTTTAGTTTCACTGTTGCTCATGTTAACCTTCCTTACTCCATATATTTGCAGAAAGGATGTAGATGCTCCTGTTTAGGCGTCAAGCCAAGGCGCGACCTAGTCACAAACCTTTTCTGCCTCATTATAACCATATCATAGTGCATTACAATAATTAATAGAATAAACTATATTGCTATTATATAGTTTATGTGAAGAAATGAACTTAAACTAAACTGCCCCCTTTGGTTCTGTGAGGCAAGGCGAAACTTCTTAATGAAGAATAACGCCTATTTAATTAAGGCTTATGAAGATATGACACAAATTGCATCATAGCAAAAGTGAGCCTCTGACAGGATTCGAACACGTTCCCTACGTAATTTCAACGGCAGGAATTACAGCTTATCTTATTGCCAGTGCTGAAACCCTTGCCTTGCTATCCGGTTGTTTTCCGGCGCTCTTCTAATTATACAAATTTCAGGTCCAAATGAGAACATAAAATTGTAGTACAATCCGAAATAAAAATTGGAAATAAAATGGGCGACATAAGCAAGAGAAGATGGCCTGAATTATTAGGAACCTTCAGTCCAATGATAATAAGAAGTAATCCTATTAAAATTGTTCCCACTGCCTATTGAAAAAATGAAATGAAATATAAATGAAATAGTA
Source organism: Peribacillus sp. P4_B1 (assembly GCF_056402395.1). Lineage (NCBI taxonomy): Bacteria > Bacillati > Bacillota > Bacilli > Caryophanales > Bacillaceae > Peribacillus > Peribacillus sp. P4_B1. Next base: position 7,041 of record NZ_JBFUHM010000066.1, on the reverse strand, counting down.
CTTAATGATTATTATCATATGTTTTAGCTTTATATACAAAATAAAAGATTGCTAAAACAATAAATATTAAACCCAATAAAGATAAGAATAACCAAATCATATGAGCACTCTCCACAAAATTTCACCTTTATTATTATGACAGTTTTCAGAGGAGATAGGAAGTAGTTAATGAACAGTTCGAATAAACTATTCTTTGTTCCCAGTTTATTTTTCCATATGATTCCATTTTTTCCTTTGATTTAGGTATCCTTAATAGGAATGAAGAATCCAGTCACCAATCTTAGGGGTAAATATCAACTTAGTAATCGTCTGGAAACAACGCACTTAACTTCTCTTCTGCAGCATTTATTTTTGGATTCATCCCCAAAAGCAATTAGGTATAGAACATTAAATGAATCAGTATTATCTTGTTGCATATATTTCACTCCTCCGCTCATATTATCTGCTGATGGCATTAATCTATCCGCTATTGATTGGAACCTTTTAAATAAAAGGCTGTTTTCACATACTTTGTTGCTATTTACCAGGTAGTGAGTTGTGGTTGATTTTCCCTCCAGATGCTCGCTTTCCGCGGGGCGGCGGTGAGCCTCCTCGGCGTAAACGCCTGTGGGGTCTCACCTATCCCGCCGCTCCCGCAGGAGTCTCRCACTTCCGCTCCAATCAACCTTAAATAGTTTCGTTTTAAAAACAACAATCTTTACGAAAAGAGCCAAATAAAAAAAGACAGTATTTAATATGGCTGTCTCTTTTATCTTATATCCTCTTTTATTCGTGTAGCTTTGAAACAAGGATGTTCAACTCACGTACCCGGTAGTTCAGTAAAGTCTAAAGGATTCTTTGAAGCATTTCAATTACAACAAGTATATCTAAGTAATTTGGAACAAATATTATAACTGTTGCAAATTCAAAGGAGGTGGCTAAAATGAACGCACAACGTGCAGAAGAAATTGCTTCTTCGCCAATTATGGCAAATGTGACCTATAATGAGGAAAGTATCTACATTGAGCACGTGGATGAACAAAATGGAATAGCTACAATCCATTCCCTTGATGAACCAAATAAAAAACAAAGTGTTTCTATAACAAGCTTAAATGAACAGTAATATGTTAAATGTCCTTTGGTAATCCTTTGCCTTCGGATGTAGCTTTGAAACAAAGTTTAATAAATGAATAAATAAAAAGGTCATGTTTTGAAAAACCAATCAAAACATGACCTTTTAATATTTATTTGGATTATTTTTTTTAAAAAAAGAATAGCCGTATAGGTTACATCGACTAGAGGCGTTTTCCTTAGCAATGAAAAAGCAGTCCGTAAAAGGTTTGTCCGACCTTTTTCGCTGTACCCCTAAAAGAAAATCCATTTCCTGGAGTTTTCCAAACCTAAATCATAAAAAGCCTTATTAAATAAAGGAGTTCACAAATTAGTCATGTATAATATGTGTACTCCTTTGTTCTTTTTATTAAATTAAAGCCACCCTTGTTAGGGAAAAAGTATAAGCAATAACGCCCCTCATTGCCAATCGATGAGGTTTTTCAGTAACGATTTCTATAATCACTTCGTTTTTTTCTGCTTTTCTTTAGGAAAACCGTTATCAGAATGATCAGAATGACACAGCCTAGCCCTCCTAGAGATGAAACAGAAAATTTATTAGCGTCCCCACTGATTGCTTCTTTTTTAAACGAGGCAGGCACAGCTGTGTTCCTAACATCAGCGACCGTTTTAAGGTTAAAGGATCCTATGTCGCGCCCTTCTTGGTTCCTGATTGAGAGAATTCCATCATTACTCGTTTTTAGACTAGGTTCATCACTAATTAAATGAGTATAGTATAAGTCTTTGTTCAGCTTATAGGATTTAGAGTGATCTGCTGAATAAAGTAGGGTTTTTTTATCAATTTTGGCTGATTTAAAATTTTCAAAACCATAATTGAATAGAAGCTCAGTATCGGAGTAGGCATCCTTGTTTGAAGGAGCTTTAAGAGTGACCGCAATCAAGTCCTGTTCTCCTCTAGTAGCAGTAGAAATAAGGGTGTAGCCCGCTTTACTAACGAAGCCGGTTTTCCCACCGGTTATTCCCTTATAGGGGAGTTCACCTTTTAAAATTTTATGATGGGTAACTAGAGTTGTATCCCATGTTTCCACTTTCCATGGTAACTTCTTCTTCCCAAAATCTTCACGGAAAATTTCATTTTTCATTGCATATTGTGTAATTTTAGCAAGGTCACTGGCTGTAGTTACATGGTTTTTGTCAAACAAGCCATGGGGGTTCGTAAAATGAGTATCAGTGACTTTTACTTCTTTTCTTAAAAACTCATTCAAATCCTCCATGAATAATTTTTCACTTCCAGACATATGCTCGGCAATTGCGATAGCTGCATCATTTCCGGAGTTGATTAACATTCCTGCAATTAATTTGGAAAGCTTTATTTTCTCCCCAGGTTCAATAAATACCGATGAGCCGTCTGCCTCAGCTGCTTTTTTACTAACAGTCACTAATTCATTCTGATCCCCGTGCTCTATAGCATATATAGCAGTAGCAACTTTCGTTAGACTTGCTGGATACATTTTTTTATTTATATTTTTTTCGTATAATACTTTTCCACTTTTCGCATCAATAATGATCCCAGCTTCACTAACGAGAGGTAAGTCGGATTCTGCACTTACAGTCGTAGAGGTGAAGGGGATTAAAGCCAAAATGAAGATAAAGAAAAACCTTTTCATATACCTCTCCTTAATTGATAGTTAAATCCTATATAGTCATACTATAATAAATCTGAATGTTTAAAGATGTTTTATTGAAATTGAAATGAAACAGTAATTACCCTTTAATAATCATGGAAGCATTTTGGATAATATCCTTCATTTACTTTCCTGGAATACCTTTATAAGGGTTTTGATTCTTTTAGTACCTATAAAATTATTAAGAAGCAAAGAGGATATTCGATGTTTTTATGTAGCTTGTGATACTTATTCTTGAACTAAAAAACCCATTTTTCCAAGTTGTTATTTCTAAAGGGGGTTGAGTAGTATACTTTCTGACCACAATCACTCTTATGCTTGTTGACCTTCATCTAAGGGTTCTCCCCTCGTTATCTTAAGAATTTTTCACCATAAACCAAAAATTTATTAATGCACTTTAATGTTTCGGTAATTTTTTATTTTTAAAAAGATATTGAAGCCAATCCTAATATTGCAAAATGAATTTTCATTTTTGGTATCCTCTTCCTAAGAAACCATCTTAACAATTTGATGAATGTTAAAAATCCCATATACAAATAATAATCAGGATACTTAGTTAATGTGGAAGGAGCAGTTTTCATGAAAAAATTATTATTTATGGGGTTTATTTTGTTTTTTTAGCTAAACATGCTGGCTGGATTAATTAGTGCCGTCACTAAAACACAAGAAAATTGCATAAGCTAATCTGAAGTAAAGTTTCAAAATGAATTCAGGAAACTTTGGATGGCATGTATTGCGGACAAGTAATTATATTACAAGTGCAACAACAGCAGGAGCAGAAGACCAAAAGCAAGTGTTGTCCAGACTTCTTAAAAATCAAGAGGATATTGGTAATGCTGTGAAGGGTGTATACGGTGAGGAGGCTGAGAACAAACTTACGGATTTGCTTAAGGAACATATTGTTATTACCGGTAAGATCGTAGATGCTGCTAAAACCGGAAAGGAAGCCTTGGTGAATCAGCTAAACAAAGAATGGTATAGAAATGCTGATGATATAGCGGCGTTCCTTAGCGGTACCAACCCTTATTTAAAAGATGAAGATCTAAAAAAATTGCTTTATATTCATCTAAAATTGGTGACAAATGACTTATCTGCAAGCTTGGCAAAGGATTGGGATGCAAGAATCGTTGCGATTGATGATGGGGTCACACATATAATTCTAATGGCAGATGCTATCTCTGCTGGAGTTGTGAAGCAGTTTCCGGAGAAGTTTAATAAATAATCTTAACAATCTCACCTTAATAGTTCATTTTTATTTCACTTAGAATATTTCGTTCAAACCTCATTTTCAGTTATGACAGGAATGCTGCCCCTTTAACTGCATAACAAAAAAGAAGCTGATCTCAGCTTCTTTTAATTGAAGTAAAGCACCTGTTAGCACAATGTTATTATAGTGGTGGATTTTCCACACCTAAATGAATCCAATCTTCTTTTGGTGGTCCATAAACCCCAAAAGGTTTTATTCCTGCTTGACGCATAAGAACTGTAACTTGTCCGCGATGATGAACGATGTGTTTGATTAGTCCCATAATAATCATAGCATTTGTTTCTTCTCTCCCAAATGCATTTTGCACTTGCTTTAGAGTTTCATCCTTCCATTGTTCTTCAATCATTTTTGCTGAATATGAACTTACATTTCTAAATGTCTCAGCAATTTCTTTTGCTGAAGTTGGGGCGTTTTCTGCATTTTCTACCACATTGATTTTTAACCCGAAATTAGCTAAGTATTCTGGAATACTTGTTGTTAAGTGCCACGCAATTCTTCCTAAAGTACGACCTTTTGGATAAACTAATTGTTCTAATGAATCATCTGTCAAACCATCCAAAACGTTTTGAGTTAGCATAGATTCCTTATTCCATTCTTTGATAAAATCTGAAATCGTTAAATACATATATAATTCCTCCTAAATCCATTCAATGAATTATTTATTACTGGAATACCAGAATAGAACATTTGTTCCTGTATGTCAAATTTCCTTCTTTCTCTAACCTGCCCCGATAGCTGCATAAAGAAGGCTGCCTTAAAGACAGCTTTGATCTAAAGCTATCGCACCCGTTAGTCTAATCTTCACCAAAAATATGTTTATTTCTTTTTCTAAAAAGCGTCACATTGTGAATAGGTGTAATTACTTGTTTATCCCAATATATTGCACTACCATTTGGAATAGCGTATATATCCCTATTGTATGATAAAGGGAATAATTCTTCATCAACGGTTCCATCATAGTGAACTTCTACACTAAAATCTACTAACTCTAAACCTTTTATTACTTGTGTTTCGGGATAATCTTCATCTTTTGTGATGATACAATCTCCACAAAAAACTAAAGCCCCAGCACTGACACCCACCATTAAGCCCGAGAAACCTTTAATAGCTTGTATCAATTCTTTTGCAATCAAACTTTCCATTAACTTCTCTGGTCTTCCGCCAGTAAAATAAAGAACATTATGGTCTTTTATTTCATTTTGCATTTCTTGATTTGTAAGTCGATAGTCTAGTAGTTTAATATGCTCTATTCCTATATCCCCAAATGATTTCTTTGCAGAATTAAACCATCTATCAATTTTTGAATCCTCCGTAGCGAAAGGAATTATTAAGGTTTTATTACCTGCTTCAACGTGATTTGATAAATAATTCATTACATCATCAAGTTCCCCAGCTAAAGGGTTTCCTCCCCCAATAAAACAAAGGCTCATTAGTATTTCTCCTTGTTATGTACTTTTCACATATTATACCATTTTCTAAAACTTCAAAAAGTTAGTTTCTCATGAACTAAGCTGCCTCGATCGTTGCAAACAGAAAGAACTGCCTTAAAGACAGTTCCCATCTTAAGCTAAAGCACCCGATACTGGAATGACTACCACATCGGTTCATCCTTGTTACTTAGCTTATATATAAATGGCATCAAAATAAGAAGCAAAGCATAAGCAACTATTTCAAAAGATAAGACATAACCTTTAGGTACCCCAAATGATATTGATGGTAAAATCAGTAAAGGTATAAATGAAAATAAGCTTAATTGGTTTCTTGATTTCTTGGAAACGTATTGGGATGAATCACAGGATGGACAACTTAACTTGTTTTTAAAGGTAAACATTTTTAAAAAAGTCTCTATCCAGCCCCATTTATAGCCACAGTGCTGACAGATTGGCATATGAAACGACCTCCTTTCAATTAAATCACATTATAAATTATACCATTTTCCCCTAAACTATCCTTATCACAGATTTAAAGGTTCCTAACTAGGTGACCAAGAAAAACATCATTCCCAACCCCTGATTTGTTTGTACCTAACCTCCCCGTTAGCTCCAAAAGAAAAAGAGCTGCCGGAGTGAACTGCACCCCAATTGTTAGACAGCATCTAATAATCGTGGTTTTAGCAGCATTGATTCCATGGAGGAAAGCAGGAGTAGTACAAAGTCCATTTATTGCAGTTTTTGACAGCGTAGGTATTCCGTTTGCAGCTGATATTATGAACCTCGTCATTTTAACGGCGTTGCTTTCTGTAGGGAATTCCGGATTATATGTTTGTTCTCGTATGCTTTGGTCACTTTCGCAAAATGGTATGGCACCTTCAGTATTCGGGAAGTTAAATTCTCGAGGTGTCCCATTTAATGCAGTATTATTTAGTCTGCTTTTTTCCCTAGTATCTTTACTTACAAGTGTAGTTTCAGCAGAAACCATTTTTGTCGTCCTGCTTTCTGTAAATGGTCTAGAAGGTACAATCAGTTGGATGACCATCGCCCTATCTCAATACAATTTCAGGAGGCAATTTATTAAACTGGTGGAGATGTAAAGGAGTTAAAGTACAAAGTTCCCCTATTTCCGCTAATATCCATTCTGTGTCTTGTTTTATGTGGAATTTCTATACTGTTTATGGCATTTGATCCGGCACAGCGTTCTTCCCTGGTACTTGGCTTAGGCTTCATGCGGGCTTGTTATCTTTATTACTTTATACGTTACGGTAAAAGTATTAAAGATAAGATAATACTGAAGGAAGACCATGGAGAGGTAACAACACCCAAAAGTAGAGTATGAGAATAGTGGATTGTCAACACTAAATCAAACAACTTTTTTAAGGGATAATTTTTTATATTCTAGAGGACTTAAGTAGCCAAGAGTTCCATGAATTCTTAGCTTATTAAACCAGTTCACATAGTCTCCAAATTCGAGCGTTAGCTGGGATAAGTTCGTAAACTTTTTTTGATTGGCGAACTCAGTCTTAATGATTTTAAAGGTCGCTTCCGCGACGGCGTTATCATATGGACAACCTTTCATACTAAGCTTTCATACTAAGTGAACGGC